>CAMWZE010000357.1 GCA_947178685.1 uncultured Porphyromonadaceae bacterium | reverse complement strand
ATTCTCCCATGTTTGGCGATACTAACGCTCAGCTTGGAGCCGGTATAAATCTTGCCATGAGCAAGAGATTTCAAAGTCACCTCATATTGGCGTATGAATTCCGGCACTTCAACAAACGGCATAAACATATATTAAATGACAGGGCGGAGGATATCTCTCTGGCGACAATTTCTTTCGGTGTAAACTTCTGAAGTAATATTTCCAAATCGAGATTTGACATGATTCCAATTTGCAGTGAATGTCATTCTCTTCGCTTCATCAAACGATTTATTTCTATAACTTTTCTGCTGACCGCAGTGATAGCTCTCACAGGATGTCATTCATCTAAGAAGATTTCAGGGGGTCGCCATAAACCCAAAGTGGAGACTATAAATGTGAAGGGCTTGAAGGGCATGGAGAAGAGGATTGTTGAGGAGGCGTTGACTTGGCAAGGAACACCTTATAAGTATGCCGCCTCTGAAAAGGGTAAGGGCACTGACTGTTCCGGGATGGTTATAAGTGTGTATGAGAAAATTGCGAAAAAGAAACTGCCACGAAATTCGGCAAAACAAGCAGAGTTCTGCAAGAAGCTAAAAAAACATGATGTGCGTCCGGGCGATCTTGTGTTCTTTGCTACCGGTAAAGACAAGAATAAGATATCACATGTAGGAATAATGGTAGACGATGTCAGATTTGTGCATGCGTCCACTCAAAAAGGTGTACTTATTTCAGATATGGAGACTCCGTATTATCAACGCACATTCAAGATGTATGGAAGGGTTCCATGAAAATTTGTCTAACAAATAAAAAAAGGTCTGCAATTTGAAAATTGCAGACCTTTTTTAATGAGAAGTTGATAACGAAGTTATCAACTTCAGTTTTATTACTAAAGGTTCTGATTCTTTAGATTTGAAATTAGAGGATAGAAGCAAGTTTTGCCTCAAGATCAGAGAATTTCACGAGTCCTACGCTACGCTCCTTGAGCTCACCGTCTTTGAAGAAAAGAACAGTCGGGATATTGCGTACACGATTCTCGCTTGCTATCTCATCGTTGTCGTCGATGTTGAGCTTTCCCACGATCACCTGTCCTTCGAATTTTTCAGCGAGCTCCTCAACGATAGGACCAAGCTTAATACAGGGACCACACCAAGTAGCCCAGAAATCGATTACCACAGGTTTGCCGGAGGCAATAGCCTCGCGAGCGGTCTGGTCAGTAAATTCAAGTGCCATTTCTTATTTAAGATTAAATTAAAGAAAAATATTGAGTTTTAGAGTGTTAAAGTTTAAGTGTATACTTTTCCGTTCATAGATGAATGTATGAACGGAAAAGTATACATATATTAAACGGTAAAAACAGTGTATTTAATGCCCCAGTCATCAAGGAAATTTAAAAAATCTTTAGTCACCGGGAATTTCTTGCGTGAGTGAATATGCACCACTTGTGAGGTTTCAGGACTATAGAGATCAATAAATAAGTCGCCGAGACGTTCCTGTGGAGAGAAATTCATCAATTTGTTGAAGAACTCACGAGTGTCAAAGCGATTGCTAATAAATATTTTTACCGCATTCGCCACATTTCCCTTTAAGTGGTCGAGGGGATGTATCTCATCGATATTTACATCTATTTTAGTGGGATCCCATTTACCCGGGACAACGTTTATCTTGAGAAACACCGTATCTCCCACAGCCAAGGCATTACGATGTGTTTCGTAAGCCCTGCCGAATAATGTAAAAGTTGCCGGACCGGTTTGATCTTCTATTGTGAGCATTCCATATTCATTACCGCTTTTGGATGTGCGTACCTTGAACTCAGTAACCATGCCACCCATTGTGAGTTTTGCTCCGGCTATTTTCTTATCTTCAAATTCGGCACATGGGCAATTGCAACCATATTTCAGCTCTATGGAATAGGGATCGAGAGGATGAGCGGAGAGATAGATTGTCACGAGTTTTTTCTCCTCTTCAAGCAGTTTCATAAGGCTCCAAGGTTGCACGGTCGGGAAAACCGGTTTATTGGTCTCAAGAGGTTCAACATCTCCAAAAAGAGACATTTGTAGAGAATTCTTATCGTTTTGAATGGTCTGTCCATATTTTACGAGGGAGTCAGCAAAAGAGGCATCCCCCATAGGCTCTACAAAGGCCTCCCGTTGATAGCCCATTGAGTCGAAAGAGCCGGCAAGAGCAAGGTTCTCTATAGCGGAGCGGTTGCAAGCGCTGAGATTAACTCTTTCGACAAAATCGTAGATATCACGGAAAGGTCCGTTGGCTTGGCGCTCAGAAATAATGGCATTGACGGCATTACTACCCACGCCCTTCACGGCTCCGAGACCGAAACGTATCTCGCCTTTTTTATTTACACCGAATTTCTCCCACGACTCGTTGACATCCGGACCCTTAACGCATATACCCATACGTATGCACTCCTCCATTATCTTCTTGAGTTTATCGGCTGCGCCAAGGTTGCGGCTCAACACTCCGGCCATATATTCAGCCGGATAGTTAGCCTTGAGATAGGCGGTTTGATAGGCTACCCAGGTGTAGCAAGTGGCATGACTCTTGTTGAAGGCGTAAGAAGCGAATTTTTCCCAATCGGCCCAAATTTTCTCAAGAACGTTCTCCTTATGACCATTTTTCTGACCCTCCGACATAAACTTCACCTTCAGCTTCGCCATCTTGTCGATCTGTTTTTTACCCATGGCTTTACGGAGCATATCGCTCTCGCCACGTGTAAAGTTAGAGAGCAGACGGCTCAGAAGCATGACCTGCTCCTGATAAACAGTGATGCCATAAGTCTCCTGGAGATATTTCTCCATTATCGGGATATCATAGGTGATAGGTTCCTCTCCGTGCTTACGCTTAATAAAGGAGGGGATATAGTCCATAGGACCCGGTCGATAAAGAGCGTTCATCGCGATGAGGTCCTCAAACTTGGAAGGTTTTAGGTCGCGGAGTGAGTTTTGCATACCGGCTGACTCGAACTGGAATGTAGAAGTAGTGCGTCCTTCGCAATAAAGTTTGAAAGTGGCCGGATCGTCGAGAGGGATATTCTCTATATCGAGGTCGAATCCGCGGGTCTGCTTTATGTTGAGGAGGGCCTCCTTAATGATCGAGAGGGTCTTCAGACCGAGGAAGTCCATCTTAATCAGT
>CAMWZE010000356.1 GCA_947178685.1 uncultured Porphyromonadaceae bacterium | reverse complement strand
CCCGGCCTACGCCCCCCCGCTCAGGCTCGGGGGCTCGGATCTGGTGATAATCTCCATCCTCGGGAATCCATCAGCCACTCCGCTGCCCCTTTATTTACAAAAACAACCCCTTTCACGAAATCATGTGAATGTGCCATCCATTTCCTTCTGCTGTTTACCCTTTCCCCGGGAAGCAGACGTGTGCAGAGTGTGGCAGGGTCATCAATAAGGTGCAGAAGGATGTTGTCTTTCTTTCCGTTGGCAATAATCACTTCTATTCCTTCGGAAGCCACCTTCAGTGCGATCCGGCATTTCGTGATCAT
Organism: uncultured Porphyromonadaceae bacterium; assembly: GCA_947178685.1. The sequence goes on along the minus strand of CAMWZE010000356.1, from coordinate 2,828 downwards.
CCCCCCTCGGCCGAAAGTGGATTTTCCGGCCACGACGACCTCTGAAAGGTCTGTTGTGCCGGGGGGCACCTCGCGAATCACTTTTGTATCAGGCAACGAAGGGTCTCCGTCAAAAATTCCGTCGATATTACTCAGGATTATAAGTTTGTCGGCATCCATCATGGAGGCGACGAGGCCGGAAAGCTCGTCATTGTCTGTAAACATCAGTTCAGTGACAGAGATGGTGTCGTTCTCGTTGATTATGGGGATTACCCCTTGGGCGAGCATCACCTCCATGCAGTGTTTCTGATTGAGATAGTGTGTGCGGGAGCCGAACCCCTCCTTGGTGGTAAGGATTTGCCCGCAAGCAAGCCCGTGGTCTCGGAAAAGCTCATAGTAGCGGTTGATAAGCTTCGCCTGGCCCACGGCAGAATAGAGTTGACGAGCAGACACAGCGTCAAGACGATGGGTGGGGTGTATTTCATTCCTACCGGCCGCCACAGCGCCGGACGATACCATAATCACTCTGAACCCGCGTTTGTGGAGCGAGGCGACCTGGTCTACGAGAGCCGACATACGGGTGACGTCGAGAGTGCCGTCGGAGCGTGTGATTACGTTGCTTCCGATCTTCACCACAAGGGTCGACACCCTGTTTTTATCTTTGTTCAAATGTTTCATCGTAAAGGGTTTATATTCATTATACGGTCGCCTTCAGCGCAGCAATGACTGCCGCGGTGAAACCGTGTGCTTCCATCTCATTCAACCCTTTTATGGTTATTCCGCCGGGGGTGGTCACCTTGTCGATTTCCACTTCGGGGTGTGACCCGTCGGCAAGCAGGGATGCCGCACCCTCGGCCGTGAGAGCTGCCACTTCAGTGGCGAAGCCGGGTTTAAGACCCAATTCCACACCTCCTTCGGCAGCGGCGCGGATGAAGCGAAGGAAGAAGGCGATGCCACAGGAAGCGAGGGCTGTGCAGGCGGCCATATTCTTCTCGGGAATAAGGAAGGCCTTTCCGGAGCGGTTGAATATTTCCATCACCTCATTTGTCTTATCCTTCGGAACGTTCTCACCGACCGCTACGAATGTGACGCTCTTATGGTTTCTGATGGCTGTGTTTGGAATGAAACGTACAACCGTGCAATCTTTCTCCCTTGCATCTAACATTTGGTCAAGGTCAGCGATAGTAAGACCGGCTATTACAGATATTACTATTGCGCCCGGTTTGAGAGCAGGTTTGATATAGGGAAGTATCTCAGGAAAGATAAAGGGTTTGACGGCAATGACCACGATGTCGGCTTCCTCCACTGCGGCAGCATTGTCGAGGGTGAAGGCCGCCGTAGGAATATCCTTTGCGACACGACATACAGTTTGTTCAGTGGCGGCAGTGCAGACCACGGAATAAGAATCGGCCGGGAGGGAGGCGGCTATTGCACCTCCCATATTTCCGCAACCTAATATGGCAATTTTCTTTTTCATTTCGCAAAGTTACAACTTTCTGTCTCCAAACGAAAAAAATTACATAGAAAACGGAGAATGAATAAGCCAATCGCCCCGAGTACGAGGTACGTATCGGTAGGGATATGGAGATTAGGGCATTCGGCGAATGCACGGGTACCCTACCCCCTCGAAGAAAGGGCTCACCGGGTGGTGAAGTGAACTCCATTTCTGACACTTTCGCTTGTTATAGAGTTGTGTAGGCGGTCGTAATGATTACCTTTACAATAAGATTCAACGTCATAATGTTTTTGTTTCATTTTTGACGTGGATTAGTGGTTGGACATCGGGAGGGAAACCCGGTGCCCTTTTTCTCGCTGTTGCCCAATCCGATGAAAATGATTACCTTTGCATATCAAAAACTAACCCGATAGCTTGACGAGTCAGGGGTACCGGGAAACAACACTGCAAAAGTAGTGCTTTTTATCAACACAAACAATAAATGTACCGATTTCGATACAATTACAAAACGACATGGCGAAGGTAATAGTAAAAGACACTGCGGTTAACATTCTAAAAGTCAACGGAGAGGATTATATCTGTCTTACCGATATGTTACGGGCTAAAGATGGAGATTTCTTCATTACTGACTGGCTTCGTAATCGTAATACCTTGGAGTTTATCGGAATCTGGGAGAAGGTGTATAATCCCAATTTTAATTATGGCGAATTCGCCATAATTAAAAACCAGGCAGGATTAAACAGTTTCAAAATCAGTGTCAAGGAATTCGTGGCAAAAACAAATGCCATTTCCCTTCAGGCAAAGGTCGGACGCTATGGCGGTACCTATGCCCACAAGGACATCGCCTTTGAATTTGCCATGTGGATAAGTCCTGAATTCAAGGTCTATATCGTCAAGGAATTTCAAAGGCTCAAGGAGAAGGAACAGAAACAACTCGGTTGGACTGCCAAACGTGAGTTGTCAAAAATCAACTACCGTATCCATACAGATGCTATCAAGTATAACCTTATTCCCACTGAGATTACGAAGGCTCAGTCCAGCATCATCTATGCCAATGAAGCCGACGTGCTGAATGTAGCCATGTTTGGCATGACCGCCAAGCAATGGCGCGATGCCAATCCGGAACTTAAAGGGAATATCCGTGATTATGCCTCTATAAATGAGCTGATATGTCTTTCCAACATGGAGAATCTCAATGCTGTCTTTATAGAGCAGGGAATGCCACAGTCGGAAAGACTCAAGAAACTTAATGAGATCGCCTCCACCAGATGAGTGTTCTGGAAAGTGGCGACATCGATAGGAAGCTGTTGAAATAAAAATAAGTCTACAAAACAAAGATATTCATCGGAAAATGTCAGACATTTGCTTGTTTTAGTGAATTATCTGATTATTC
>CAMWZE010000355.1 GCA_947178685.1 uncultured Porphyromonadaceae bacterium | reverse complement strand
AACCATATTAGTTAATCGCCCTTAAATCTGTCAACACTTTTCAGGGATAGTCAAACATATTCAAAAAAGATTCAGCTGTAGCCGAAAAAATTCATCTACCGGTTGAAATTTTCGACTACAGCTGAATATTTTAATATAATTGTTAATTTTTTCGGTTACAACTGAAAATTTCCACATTTTCTCGAAAACTTTCGAATACAGTCGAAAAATTTGTATATTTGCAATAAATTTTCGACTATGGATGAATATCTTGACATTATAGCACCATATAATTTCTGGTATGGTAATTCATTACCTGTAGGCTTCATAAGAGAGTCATACACTGACCAACTCATACGCTACACCGGCAACCGACTAATCAAAGTTCTCTCGGGCCAGCGGCGTGTGGGTAAAAGCTATATAATGCGACAAATCGCTTCCCACCTAATACACAATGGAATAAAATCCGAAAATACATTGTTTATCAATCGTGAATTATCCGTCTTCGATTTCATCCAAAATTCCGATGATCTTAATCATCTTGTAGATGCATACCGGAAGAAATTCAAGCCCGAGGGAAAGATCTATATTTTCATAGACGAAGTTCAAGAGATAAAAGATTGGGAACGAGCGGTCAATTCAATGTCGCAAGACTATACTGTAGACATTGAGGTGTTTATTTCCGGATCCAACTCCCGATTACTTTCAGGAGAATTGGCCACCCTAATCTCCGGCAGATATGTTGAGTTGTCGGTCTATCCATTTTCATTCTCAGAATTTTCTGCCGTACATAATCTGATACCTGACCGACAGGCTTTTCTACATTATATGCAGGAAGGTGGACTGCCTGAACTTATCAATCTGCCGGACGAAGATATGAAGCAACGCTACATGGCCGGACTTCGGGATTCCATTATGTTGAAGGATATTGTGAAACGGTATGCCATAAAGGATATAGGACTCCTTGAAAATCTCTTGGCTTACGTTGTCAACAACTCTTCAAGTTTGATTTCTATCACCAGAATTACCAACTACCTGAAAAGCAGAGGAAGCAAATCAAGCTACGAAACTATCGCCACATATCTGATCTATCTTCAGGAAGCTTTTATCATCCATAAATCAGAGCGGTACAACATATCGGGCAAGGCACTCCTCGCAGGTAATTTCAAGGTGTATCCGAATGATCAGGCTTATCATAACTATCTCTACCCTACTGTGAGATTCGGCAACGGATATATTCTCGAAGGGATTGTATATATGGAACTCATACGCAAAGGTTACAAGGTAAACACCGGTGTGATACGCGATAAGGAGATAGACTTCATTGCCGTGAAGAATGACCGCATTCTATATGTACAAGTAGCATATATTCTGACAGATGAGCTTACGGCCGAACGTGAATACGCATCGCTCGAATATGTAAAAGGAATTGGCGAAAAATTCCTCGTCACTCTCGATGATGTCTCCTATCCAATCCGAAACGGAGTGCGTCACATCCAAGCCTGGGAATTCCACAAATATCTTTAGGATAACATATCCAACGGGTACATATCTAAAAATAAAGTCGTACAATGTACGACTTTATTAATTGAGATCCCAAAATATGCTACTATTTGATGAGGGTCAGCTGTTGCCGAAGAGGTTTTTCACCGAGCCGAGGGAGGAGAGCACGGAGGTAGCCTCATAGGGCATGAAGACTGTCTTGTTCTCTTTCCCTTCCGTCATCGCTTTAAGGGTCTCGATATACTTCTGCGCCAACATATAGGCTGCCGGATCGGTTTGTGACTGAGCCACCGCATCCGCTACATTGCGGATGGCATCAGCCTCTGCCTGTGCGCGGAGCACCTGTGCCCTCGCCTCACCCTCCGCCTTGAGAATGGCCGCCTGCTTCTCTGCCTCCGCCTTGTTGATCTGCGACATCTTATGACCCTCCGAACGAAGTATCAGTGATTGCTTCTCACCTTCGGCATTCAAAATCTCAGCACGACGGTTACGCTCCGCCTGCATCTGCTTCTCCATGGCTACGCGTACACTCTCGGGAGGTGTGATGTCCTGAAGCTCCACGCGGTTAACCTTAACGCCCCATTTGTTGGTGGCATCGTCAAGAATCGACTGGAGCTTAGCGTTGATAGTGTCGCGCGAAGTAAGCGTCTCGTCGAGTTCCAGCTCACCGATCACGTTTCTCAGAGATGTCTGGGTAAGCTTCTCAATCGCATTCGGAAGATTGTCGATCTCATATACTGATTTCTTCGGATCAACAATCTGGAAGTAAAGAAGGGCATTGATCTCTGTGGTGACGTTATCACGGGTGATCACCTGCTGAGAAGGGAAATCGTATACCTGTTCACGCAAATCGATCACAGAGGTGGTGGAAACACGAATTGAACTCTTTCCGAAAGCGCCGGTCTCGATGCGCCGTGTGTATATAACCTTCGGCTTATCGATGAAAGGGATGATGAAATTCAGTCCGGGCTGGAGCACGGAATGGAACTTGCCAAGACGCTCCACGACCTTTGTCTCCGATTGGGGCACTACCTTTATAGCCGCCATCAGTATCACTATTACAAGCAGAAGAATCACTGCCGCTACGATGATTGTTGTCATAATATTATCGGTTTTAATTAATTATAGTTTATTTTAACCGGCCATCCGGCCCGATGAATCAATACGGAGGCAACCGGTCCGATGAATCTATTCATAGATAGTCGGTCCGATGAATCAATGCGGAGGCAAACCCGCCAATCAACCCAATTTCTCTACTGTCAATATGATGGAATCATAGCCCACCACTCTGACCTCCTCACCGGGAGCCAGAGAATGTTCATGTCGTGAGGGTTTCACCTGCCATACATCGCCATCTATCTTCATACGGTAAGCGTCAGGCGCGGCAAACACTTTACCTGTACGCCCGATAAGCGCATCCATACCGGTGGCACCATGCTCCGCATCTTTATGGAGAGCCTTTATCAATCGATGGCGCCAACGGAAAGTTGTAACGAAAAGCAGCGTTGTAGAAGCCACAAATGTGATTATTGTGGCGAGCCAGTCACCACCGAGGAAGGCCGCACACATAGCTATCAGTGCCCCGAGCCCTACGTACAGACAAGTGGTAGACAATGTGAGGAGTTCCGCTATAAGGAACCCTGCTCCAACAAAAAGCC
>CAMWZE010000354.1 GCA_947178685.1 uncultured Porphyromonadaceae bacterium | reverse complement strand
GCCCTTCTGCGAACGGCGATATCTGGTCTTCTTAGGTTGTAACATTGTCGGTCTTCTTTATTAACGATTGTTGTTTTTCTTGTTGCGGAATCCACCCTTGCGACGGTCGTTCTGCTGACGGCCGCCCTGCTCTTTCTGGTTGACGGAATATACCGGAGCAAGCTCCTTCTTTCCATAAATCTCACCACGGCAGATCCACACCTTGATGCCGATGATACCTACCTTCGTCAATGCCTCAACGAGTGCATAGTCGATATCGGCACGGAGAGTGTGAAGGGGTGTACGACCCTCCTTGAACATCTCTGAACGAGCCATCTCGGCACCGTTAAGACGACCGCTCACCTGTACCTTGATACCCTCAGCACCCATGCGCATTGTAGAAGCGATAGCCATCTTCACAGCGCGACGATAAGCTACCTTGTTCTCGATCTGGCGGGCGATGTTGGTGGCAACAATCTCTGCATCAAGCTCGGGACGCTTGATCTCGTGGATGTTGATCTGAACATCCTTGTCGGTGAGCTTCTTCAGCTCGTCTTTCAGATCGTCTACATCCTTGCCTCCCTTGCCGATAACCATACCCGGACGGGCAGTGCAGATTGTAACAGTCACCATTTTGAGCGTACGCTCGATGATGATCTTTGAAACGCTTGCCTTTGCAAGACGAGTGCGGAGATATTTACGGATCATAGAGTCCTCAAGAAGAGTGTCACCGTACTTCTTTCCGCCATACCAGTTTGAGTCCCAACCGCGGATTACACCAAGACGGTTGCTGATCGGATTAACTTTTTGTCCCATCTTTTAAATCAAGCTTTTTCGTTATTTTTTGTGTCGACGAACAATGTCACATGATTTGAACGCTTGCGGATTCTATAGCCGCGGCCCTGCGGAGCCGGACGAAGACGCTTGAGCATGGGAGCGCAGTCTACGAAGACTGTCTTCACATAAAGCTCACCGGCCTCGGCCTTGCGATCGTTTTTCTGTTCCCAGTTGGCGATAGCGCTGCGGAGCAGCTTCTCAACCTTACGGGCAGCCTCCTTATTGGAGAACTTAAGGATGCCGAGGGCCTTGAATGCCTCCTGACCGCGGATCATGTCCACTACAAGACGCATTTTTCGGGGCGACGACGGCACATTATGCAGCTTTGCGAAATACTCGCTCTTGCGGGCCTCTTTGATGGCGTCGGCTGCTTGTCTTTTTCTTACACCCATTGTATGTGTTTTTTGCTATGTTATTTGGACTGTTGTTTGTGCTGACCAACCCGGATTATTTCTTCTTGTTGCCGGCGTGGCCGCGGAATGTACGCGTCGGAGCGAACTCGCCAAGCTTATGACCCACCATGTTCTCTGTTACATAGACGGGGATAAACTTGTTGCCGTTGTGCACTGCGAATGTGTGGCCTACGAAATCAGGGGAGATCATCGACGCACGGCTCCAGGTCTTGATGACCGACTTCTTGCCGCTCTCGTCCATGGCTGCGACCTTCTTCTCCAGCTTCACACTGATAAACGGTCCTTTTTTAAGCGAACGACTCATAATTGTCTTCTTTTAATCAAATTTACTTTTTCCTTCTTTCAATGATATACTTCGAAGAGTGCTTCTTCGGCGAGCGTGTCTTCAGGCCCTTAGCATAAAGACCTGTACGAGAACGCGGATGGCCACCTGACTGACGGCCCTCGCCACCACCCATCGGGTGATCCACAGGGTTCATTACCACACCACGGTTGTGAGGACGGCGACCTAACCAGCGAGAACGGCCTGCTTTGCCGCTCTGCTCGAGAGCATGGTCGGAGTTGCCTACAACGCCCACTGTGGCTCTGCAGGTGAGAAGCACCTTTCTGGTTTCTCCAGAAGGCAATTTGATTATCGCATAGTCTCCCTCACGGGAGGTGAGCTGTGCAAATGTGCCGGCCGAACGTGCCATAGCGGCACCCTGTCCGGGCTTCAGCTCTATACAATGGATGAGTGTACCTACAGGTATCTTCGAAAGAGGGAGGCTGTTGCCTACCTCGGGAGCGGCATCCTCACCGCTCATGACGGTCTGGCCTACTTCGAGTCCGTTGGGAACTACCATATAAGCCTTGGAACCATCCTGATAGTAAAGCAGCGCGATGCGTGCCGAGCGGTTGGGATCATACTCGATGCTCTTTACAACTGCCGGTACGCCGTCGTTGGTTCTTTTGAAATCAACGAGACGCAATTTTCTCTTATGGCCACCACCACGGTAACGGGTAGACAGATGTCCCGAAGAGTTGCGGCCGCCTGTGGAACGCTTGCCCACAGTAAGAGACTTTTCTGGTGTGATTTTTGAGACTTTCTTAACCTCTACCTTACCTTCGGAGTTGGTAACGGCGATCTCATTACGGAACACACCAATAATCTTGTGTCTTTGCCCGGGAGTAACGGGCTTGAATTTTCTAACTGCCATCGGTTTTAAATGTTGCTATAATAGTCTATCTTCTGTCCATCAGCCACAGTCACATAGGCCTTCTTGAAGGCCGGCTTCTGACCACGGATGAGTCCGCCCTTGGTGTAGCGCTGCTTGCGCTTGCCTGCATAGAGGGCGGTGTTTACTTTCACGACGCGCACATTGTAGAGCTTCTCAACAATATCCTTGATCTGAAACTTGTTTGCGTCGGGAGACACAGCAAATGTGTAGCAATTCTGCTTTTCGCTGTAGGCGTTTGCCTTTTCTGTTACAAGAGGTTTAATCTGAATGTCCATTTTCTATATCTCCTTTTCGTTAGAAGTTCTCATTGATCAGCTCTACGCTACCCTCGGTCATGATGATCGAGTCGTTGTTGAGCAATGTGTAAGCATTCAAATCGCTTGCCTGCTGCATGAGAGCGTTGGGCACATTGCGAACTGAAAGCAAAAGATTCTTGTCAAGATCGTTCATCACAAGAAGAGTCTTCTTGTCGTTCAGCTTGAAGCTCTTTGCGATGTTCACCCAATTCTTGGTGCTGGGCTTGTCGAAGTTGAAGTTCTCAACCACGATGATATTGCCTGCCTGTGCCTTTGAAGTCAAAGCAATCTTGCGGGCAAGTCTCTTCATCTTCTTGTTAAGCTTGGTGCGGTAGTCGCGGGGACGGGGACCGAATACTGTGCCACCGCCACGGAGCAACGGTGAGTTGATATCACCGCGA
>CAMWZE010000353.1 GCA_947178685.1 uncultured Porphyromonadaceae bacterium | reverse complement strand
AGCCATGACAGCAGGTGCCACTTCTCCGGCGCGCGGAGAGAGAGCCCATATGAGAGCCATGCAGATAAAAGCCGGAGCCTCCATCGCCACCCAACCCACTTTATTGCTTACCGAAGGTCCCCATTTGGCGGAATAAGTCATGCCGTAGGCAGCCTCTACTTTGTGGAGTGCGATGAAGACCACCACAGCGAGAGCCACCATGGTCCATACGACAGTGTAATAGACCTGCGGATTGAAAATCTGTTCCATCCTTTAGTTTATCAGCGCTATCGGGAGATAGAGTGTAGCGGAGAGCACACCGAGCACGAATGACACGATAATCCATATTTCAGCGTTGCGAGAAGCACGCTTCGCACCCTCGATATCCCCTGAATAATATTTGGAAGACACCTGAGAAGCAAAAATGATAGCTACGACCCCCGGCACAAGACAGCAGAGAATGGTGGCCACAATCGCCCACACAAGATAAGATTTCGGCATTTCTTCCCTGTCCGGCAATTGGGAGGGAGTCTGCGAAGCTAAACCGGCATACGGGTTGCCGGGAGTGGTCCGGGGGGAATATCCCCGGTTGCCTACTTCAGAGGCCGGGGCTGCCTGAGAATGGTTTCCCCCGGGAATGGGAGGAGGAACTTGCCGGGCAGTCTCCTCATCAAAATCCACTTTCAATGTGTGAGCCCACTCCTCATCTACAGAACGGTTTCCGGCCGGAATGTTTTCAAGGTCATTACGCACTTTCTCCTTGAAAGCAGCCACTACTTCTCGCGGAGCCTCCTCTTCAGTGGAAATGGAGAAAGATTCGATATTGTCGAGCAATGTTTCTTCCTCTGCCACGACCTCCTCACGCGATATCCCTTCCAATGCAATTTTCTCGACACCGCACTCCTCCAAGGCTGCCAAGACTTTCTCGCGACTGTTTTTCCAATCATCGGCTGTAAACACCGCGATGGAAGCATCAAAATCCCTGAAACGGGCAGCCTCTTCCTCAGACTCTGCCACGACCACAGCCACACGGATTCGGTTTCCCTCATTGAAAAGGGAGATGACACGTCTGGCCGCCAATCCCTCTCCGAGAGTGAATATAGCAATTTTTCTCATCAGTCAAATTTTAGAAATATTCCCCAAAATTAACTATTATTTTGCAAATATCCCTCAGCAGGGGGGATATTTATCATGGAAATTAGTAAATTTGCAGTATGAAAGACCTTTTGATGTTTATCCGGCGGTTTGCCCGCCCATACCGTTGGAACATAGTCTGGAGTGTTGTTTTCAACTTTCTGACGATGTTCTTCACCATATTTTCATTCGCCTTCATCATGCCGATTCTCAAGATACTTTTTCATCTTGACGAGACGCAATACCACTTCATGGACTGGGGCGAAAAATCTTTTCATGAGGTGATTATCAATAATTTCTATTGGTATGTCAGCACGCTCATAGACAAAATCGGAGCTTCCCCGACCCTCGCCCTGATGGCAGCAGCTTTGGTGGTCGCGACGTTTGTCAAGGTCATCACTGCCTATATGAGCGATTATTGCACGATACCTCTACGCAACGGCGTTGTCCGCGACATACGCAATATGATGTATGCAAAGATACTATCTCTTCCCATAGGGTTCTATACCCTTGAAAGAAAGGGGGATATAATGTCGCGCATCTCGGGGGATGTGACAGAGATAGAGGTTTCTGTAGCCTCCTCATTGTCAGCTTTGGTGAAGAATCCGATACAGGTTATAGGGTATCTCGCTGTCATGCTGGTTTTGAGCTGGAAACTGACAATCTTCGTTTTTATCCTACTTCCGATTGCAGGTGGAATCATGGGGACGGTCGGCAAAAAACTCAAGGCCACTTCTCTTAAAGCCCAGGAGATGTTGGGCACCATCCTTTCCACCACAGAGGAAACCGTCGGCGGATTGCGCGTGATAAAAGCCTTCAATGCAGAGAAGCAGATGGAACGCCTGTTTGACAGGGAGACAGACACGTACCGCAGACTGAACAATTCCTTCCAGCGCCGTTACTCCCTCGCCCACCCTATGAGCGAGTTCTTAGGCACATTGGCAGTCGCTATAGTGTTGTGGTATGGAGGCACTTTGATTCTCGCTGGAGACGCTTCGATCGATGCCCCCGGTTTTATCTACTATATGGTGATTTTTTATAGTATCATCAATCCGGCCAAGGAATTGTCGAAAGTATCATACACCCTTCAGAAAGGTATGGCATCGTTGCAGCGCATAGACAAGATTCTGGATGCTGACAATCCCATCAAGGATGCTCCTGACCCTGTTCTCCTTCCGGCTGAAGGGCAAAAGAGCAGCCATATAAAAATGCGCGATGTCTCCTTCAGCTATGATGGAGAAAGGGAAGTGCTCAAAGGAATCAATCTGGATGTGAAGCCCGGAATGACCGTGGCTCTGGTGGGGCAGTCAGGTTCGGGCAAATCAACCCTTGTTGACCTTATCCCCCGTTTCTGGGATGTCGACAAAGGAAGCGTTGAGGTTGACGGTCATAATGTGAAAGATTACCGTGTAGCTGACCTCCGTTCCCTCATGGGGAATGTCAATCAGGAAGCGATACTCTTCAATGACACTTTCTACAACAATATAGCGTTCGGAGACCCGAACGTAACTAAGGAGGATGTCATAGCTGCTGCAAAGATAGCCAATGCCTACGACTTCATAATGGATACGGCAGATGGTTTCGACACAATGGTTGGCGACCGAGGGTGCAGACTTTCAGGAGGGCAGCGCCAGCGTATCAGCATCGCACGCGCCGTGCTTAAGAATCCTCCGGTTTTGATTCTCGATGAAGCTACTTCCGCACTCGACACAGAGAGTGAACGGTTGGTACAGGAGGCCTTGGAAAGGCTTATGAAAGACAGGACAACCGTAGTCATAGCTCATCGCCTGAGCACCATAGCGAACGCCGACTTAATCTGTGTGATGCATGATGGTGAGATTGTAGAGCGGGGCACACACGAGGAGCTTATAGCTCTCAACGGCCACTACCGCCGTCTCGTCGATCTCCAGCAAGTGTAGAATAAAGAAGTAGGTAAGAGACTAATTAGACCCTATTCCACGAATCCGGACAGGATATAGAATCATTCTGTGGAATAGGGTCTAATTTGTGTTTGTTGGGTGATGGCTAATCTATTAGATATTATG
>CAMWZE010000352.1 GCA_947178685.1 uncultured Porphyromonadaceae bacterium | reverse complement strand
CTCGATCTCACCCGCTCCACAAAGTGGCGCAGATGTTTCGATTTAAGATACATCTCGAGCTCCCTTACCGTACGGCTCTTTTTGAAATAGTCTGATTCGGCCCGGTATGCGCGGAACGATACGGGACGGTTGGCGTTGATCTGTCCGGGATCGGGGGTGAAGTCGCCGGTGTCGAGTTCCTCCTCAAGCCGGGCGGTCTCCTCCTTCGCCTTCTTGAGTCCACCCAGGAGAATCGGACCAAGGTTGGCGATAATCCAGGCGGTGCCGATGGTGCCGAACACATAGGTCACGGCATATACGGCGGGTATGTAACCTATCATCTTGTTGGCGGTGTCGGCGGGAATACCGAGGGCGCGGATTGTGTCGGAACCCACTCCTATGGTGGCCGATACGGTCTGTGCGCCGGCGAAAAGACCCACCGAGATACCTTTATTATATCCCATTATCTTACAGATGATGGCCGTGACTCCCACCACCACTACGAATTCCACTACGGCAAATCCTATCTGCTTGAGCCCCTCCCCTTTGAGCGAACGGAAGAACTGCGGACCCACACTGTAGCCTATGGCGAAGAGGAAGAGCATGAAGGCCAACGACTTCACGGTGTCTGACATCGGTATGTCGAGCTGCCCGATCAGCACGCCCACAATCAGTGTGGCGGTCACCGGGCCGAGTGAGAAGGATTTGAATCTGAGGTTGCCGAGCCAGAATCCCAACCCTAACGTCAGGAAGATGGGTATGTAGGGATTCTCCCGGAAGGTTTCTATTATCCAGTCCATATCTTGGTTTTGGTTTAAGTTTACGTTAGTACAAAAAAATTAACAATTGGAACGCCCGCTTTGTTGAACGGGCATCCCAATTGTTAAAAAAGCACAATTTCTATTTACCTATTTCCGATTGATTGTCAACACCGAAGTAACAGTGTCATATCAGTCTTACAGACCATACTCGCGAAGGCTGCGGAAGGCCTGCAGACCCTGATGGTTCATGTCGATCGCCTCTGCCTCGCGCAGATAACGCTCCGAACGGACTGTGTCGCCAAGTCCGGCGTAACCGAGCGCGAGCATATACAGGCAATGTATGCGGTTCATCTCGTCGAGACTGCCGTCCCACACCTGCAGGTCTGGCAGACTCACTGCGAAGTAGTCCATCACCACCTCGTCGTGCAGATGCTGCTTGCCGTAGCTCACAAGCCGGTTGAAGCATCCGCGGGCTTTCCCCTCCATAGCCCGGGCCTCTTCCGCTTCACCACGCGACGCGGCATCCTCTCCGAGTGCCCGCCAGGCAAGTCCGGCATAGAAGATCTTATCGGGCTTGGCATCGTTGTAATACATTGCGGGTGCCGGCTCCTCCGGTCCCTCGGTGGCCTTGCGGAATGCCTTGCGGGCTGCCTCGCTCTCGCCGAGTGCCCGGTGGCAAAGACCCGTCAGATAGTAGAAGTCGTTCTCCTGAGCTCCATAAAGCTTACCTTCGCCGAGATGGTGAGGATATTCAAGACACTCCTCCAACAGACTGAGGGCATCGGCATATCGGCCTTCCGCTATCGCTTTCTTGGCCAGCTCCACACGTGCCGTCTGATACTGGAAGGGTACCTTACCCTCTCCCCCCTCCCAGGGATGGAAGATATGGGCATCGAGCCGTAGCTTCGCCTCTTCGTGCGCCCCGGTCTGGTTGAGCAGCGTAATCTCCTCAAGTATCAGGTCGTCGCGACTGTCGCTGAGGTCGCGGTGATGCTGCAGACGTTCGAGTCGCTGTGCCCACGGTGCCTGCATCTTCTTATGAAGCTGGTCGAGCTCCATGAGCACCCGTGCGTCGGTGGTGTCAAGGAGGAAGGCGCGTTCCATTACCTCAAGCGCACGTTCCTTCTCACCCAGTTTATTGAAATAAAGGAGAGCGAGATTGCGCCATGTGGTGGGGAACTCCGGATTGAGCACTCCGGCCATCTCCCAGTGATATTGCGCGAGGTCATACTGGCGCTTGTCGTAGAAGAGGTTGCCGAGATAATGGTGGGCATTCGCGTCGTCGGGATTCAACTCTATGGCTGCGCGGAGTGCGTGGATAGCCTCCCAACGGTTGGGGAATACCATTGCGGGATTGGCATCTGCCGCGCGACGGAATGCCCTCCCGGCCTCTTCGCGTCGTCCCGCCTTAAGGAGCGTGTAACCTCTGTAATACCATGTCATGGCGGTCACAGCCCCACTCTCTGTCAGGGTCTCGCCGTTCTGCGCCACTCCCTCGGCCTGCTCTGCAAGCGTCCACACGCCGTCGGCCTCCTCCGAAAGTCCGGCCGCCGCGAAGTCGAGCGCGAGCTCATCGTAGTTGTGGGGGTTGCCGTGCATCAACTCCATGAGCTTCTCACTCCTTCCGAGCAGATAGAGGCAACCGTAGTTGAAGGGGTCGCGTTTGAGTGTCTCCTCACACCATGCCTCAGCCTCGTCGCGTCGGCCGAGACGGAAAAGAAGCGCCCCCTTGAGGGCACGGGCCTTGGAGTTGTTGACGTTGCGGGCAAGGCTGCGCTCTGTCTCGTAAAGGGCCTCCTCATAGTCACCCCCCATCGTGCTGATGAGGGCGCAGGCGTAGTAGCCGGCATCCTGCCATGCGCCGTTCCATGTGGATTTATAGAAACGGGCGTAGGCTTCGGAATTGCGGCCTGATTCTCTGAGCGCCAGACCGAGGTTGTAGATCGGCTCACCGTTGTAGGGGTTGGGGTTACGCTTCATGAGTATCTTAACGGCCTTCTCGAGATATGGGAGCGCCTTCTCGAAACGACCCTTGCGGAGATACCATTTACCCATGGCGTTGTTGCAGCTCACGTCGTCGGGATCGCGACGCAGTCCCTCCTCGTAATAGTCTACGGGTGAATACGTGGCATGGCGGTATTGCTCCAGGTGCAGACCCGTGAGATAGAGCTGTTCCACTGTCTTTATCTCGTGGGGTAGCTTCGCTGCCTCCGCAGCATCGGGTATCGGACGGATCTCGTCGGGCTCGGCACTCCATTCGAGCACCGTGCGTCCTTTGCGTATGAATTCCACCTTGAGATCCTCAAGCGCCTTCCCTTTGGTGTCGATGGCCGTCACCCACACCTTCTCGGGTGTGAGCGCCTGCTCTGTCTCGTATATTACGTTGCCGGACTCGTCCGTAACCTTTACGGTAACGTTCT
>CAMWZE010000351.1 GCA_947178685.1 uncultured Porphyromonadaceae bacterium | reverse complement strand
TGAAAGAATTGCAGATTTATTTTGCCGGTATACCGTATGAGCTGAAGATGGATAAAGAGAATAACTTTCAGAATGCGTTCTATATACTGGTAAGCCTTATAGGCATAAAGGCTCATGCAGAGGTAAGTATGTCGTCCGGAAGAATAGACCTGCTGATAGAGACTCCGAAATATGTGTATGTCATAGAGTTGAAGTATGACCATTCGGCAGAGTCAGCTTTGAAACAGATAGAGGAGCGAGGATATTCGCTTCCGTATGAAGCTGATGGCCGGAAGATTTTCAAGATAGGGGTGAGCTTCTCATCCAAGACGCGCCGTATCGAGAGCTGGAAGATATCGGAATGAGATGACTGCAAGGATTTCGCTATTAGAACATAAATTTTGATAGCTTCTAATCGAAGTTCCCTTTGGATTTTTACAGAATAACTTGAGTTATTCCTTTGGATTCTTACAAAAAAGTGAGAGTTATTCCTTTGGATTCTTACCAAAATAACTTGAGTTTGTTCCATTGATCTTCTATAAGAATTGTTAAGGGATATGAGGTATGGGGGAATTCAAAAAATATTTCGGTCTTAATCTTTTGAGGATAAATCGAGCGGGAGGTTGGTGTTGTGGATTTATTTGATTAAATTTGTCAGGTAAAATTTCAAATTAGAATTTGGATCCGGTATGCCTGCTTTCAAAATTAAAATTTGAATTGGATTTACACACGTTCAAGATTCGAAATTTGGATTGGACAAGACACAATGTACCCAAAATAGAAATCTAATAATAACTAAACTGATATCTAACACAACCGAACATGAAACTTTCCACTACCGTTAAAACATTCCTGCTTGCCGGAGCTATGCTCAGTGGCATCCCGTCGGCTATGGCTGTCAGTTCAAAAGTAACTGATAATTCCTCAAATGCAGGCACTGCGACTTTAACCGATGTCGATTCTCATGAAGCGGCCGGTAACTATTATTGTTATCCGTGGCTCAAGCAGACGCCTCCTTCCCAAACACCTGCTCCGAAGGGTTACAAGCCCTTCCATATGGAACACGCGGGACGTCACGGCAGCCGTTGGCTTATCGGTTACAAGCAGTATGATCGCGCACTCGAACTTCTTGAGAAGGGTGAGCGTCACGGTAAACTGACTCCATTGGGCGAGAAAGTGCTGGCCACAGTAAGAACAATCCATTCGGCAGCTCAAGGACGTGAGGGAGAACTCTCAGATAACGGCGCACTTCAGCATCAGGGGATAGGCAAACGTATGGCTCAGAACTATCCGGCTCTATTCAACGGCACTACAAATGTGAATGCCAAGTCTACGGTGGTGATACGCTCGATTCTTTCTATGTTTAACGGACTTAACGGTATTCAGACAGTGGTGCCGGATATTCATATCAAAACCGATGCCAGCAAGGGAGATATGTGGTATATGGATGCTGATGACGAGGGTGCTCAGGAGGCCCGTAAGGCGGCTGATGCCAACGAGCGGAAGGCTTTCAATAATAATCACGATAATAAAGGTGAGTATCTCAGCAAGCTTTTCAACGATCCTCAGTTTGCTAAAGACAGTATCGGTAGTAAGCTTTTCAGCAGCCTCTTCTCTGTATTGGCAAATGCTCAGAGCCATTCCGATCAGCCTTGGTTGCTTGATGAGGTGTTCAGCATTGATGAGATAAGGGATAGATGGGCGGAGCGTAATGTAAACTGGTTTATGCATGCCGGCAACTCGAAGATGACTGGCAACAGTATGCCTTATTCACAGGCGAATCTGATGCGGGATATTATAGAGAGTGTCGACACTGCAGTCAATTCAAAGACTCCGAGTGTTAACCTCCGTTATAATCATGACACGGTTGTGTTCCCCTTGGCCACTCTCATGGAGATGAACAACTTGGGCGATGAGATCAACGATCTTGAGCAGCTCGCACAGGTGGGCTGGCACGATTATCTGGTGGTGCCTATGGCGGGCAACATTCAGATTGTTTTCTATCGCAAGGATGGTAGCAATGATGTGAACGATGTCCTTTTCAAGGCACTTCTCAACGAGCGAGAGGTTAAGTTGCCATTTAATGCAGTAGAAGGTCCTTACTATCGTTGGAAGGACGCCAAAGATTATTACTCGAAGAAGATTGCACCTTATGTGACAAAACGTTAATGTAAGTATATGTCACAATTTAATCAATTTAATTGACCTACTTAAACGAAGATAATTATAAAAAATGGACTGGCTCCAATTGCGGAGTCAGTCCATTTTTACGATTTACCAGGGACGGCCGGGGAAGCCACCGCCTCCACCACCCATGCCGGTATTGCCGACAGTGGTGATTACATTGTTGCTCGTGAATGAGCCGATAGTCGATCCACCTGACCATTTACCACCCTTAAACCAGCCGTTCCAGCTATCGGTATAGTCGCTTAACGTGCCACCTTTACTGATGCTATACGAGGCATTCGCTTTGATATCAGGTGTGCTTATGAAAAGCACCATACTGTTCATAGAGCGAGGAATGGTGTAGCATAAGATAGATTCAGAAGAGGAGTCGAGCACAGAGATTGTGTCGCCTTTGGAAAGAGAGAGACCTCCGTAAATCACTACCCGTTGCTTCGATGAGGATGAGGGTTTATTCATGGAGTTACCGGCAGTTCCGATGAGAGTGCCTCCGTTTACGAGAAAACGGTTGCTATACTCACAGTCGAACGATTCCTCAGGGGCATTCGTACCGGATGCAATAACCAGACCACCGTTGAGATTCATATAGCCGTTGGAGTCGATAGCATCATTGTTGACGGCATAGGCGTATACTCTTCCATCGTTTATGGTGATACCTGTGGAGGCATTGATGGCATCATCGTAGGCGTGAACGTAAGTGATACCTCCGTTGATGGTCAATTCCGCCTTGCTCTCCAGACCCTCTGAACCGTCGCTCACACCGGCGACCATAATGTTGAGCTGCCCGTTGTCGATTGTGATATTTCCATCAGCCTTTATACCTTTAGGCGATGAATCAAGATCAAGAGCAGCATTGTAGACAAATTTGCCACCTGTAGTCACGACTGTTGTCTTGCCACCGGTCACGTTGAGAGAGCCATCGTCATTTATACCTTTTCCACCGTTGCCTGTGCTTTTGATCGAGATCTCTCCACCGGAGATAAAGACGTTGCCGTCGG
>CAMWZE010000350.1 GCA_947178685.1 uncultured Porphyromonadaceae bacterium | reverse complement strand
TGCCGCCTCATACATGAATGAGGAAAATGACAAAAGATGTCCCGGACTATGCGGCACTACTAAAAGGTTCTTATATTTTGCTACTAAAAGATTCGCTCTCTATTTGTCAATTTTAAGATTTTTTGTAATTTTGTAGCCATATTAAACAAAATTTAGTTTCTATGGGAGGTTTTTTCGGAGCAGCATCTAAGGGTGCCTGCCGGAATGAACTATTTTATGGGGTTGACTACAACTCGCACCTTGGAACCCGCAGAGCGGGAATGGCTACTTATGACGCCGATGACAATCGGTTCTGCCGAAGCATCCACAGTATCGAAAACACCTATTTCAGAACAAAATTCGAAGATGAACTCGATAAGTTCAAGGGCAACATCGGAATTGGTGTCATAAGCGACAACGACCCGCAACCAATCGTATTCAACTCTCACTTAGGCAAATTCGCTATCGTAACTGTTGCTAAGATTTGCAACATCGAACGCCTTGAGAAAGAACTACTCGAAGAGGGAGCTCATTTCGGAGAATTGAGCTCGGGTCGCACCAACCCTACCGAGCTTATCGCACTCCTTATTAATAAGGGTGCCAACTTCACCGAGGGAATCGAACATATGTTCAAGCGCATCGACGGATCGTGCTCTCTCCTTATCCTTACCGAACATTCAATTATCGCGGCCCGTGACCAACTCGGACGCACTCCGGTAATCCTCGGTAAGAAAGTCGACGGTTCAGGCTTTGCGGCTGCCTCGGAATCCACATCATTCCCCAATCTCGGCTACGAACACTATCGCGATCTCGGTCCCGGTGAGATTGTGGAGTTCACCGCTGACGATGTCAAGGTTCTCAAGGCTGCCGGCGAGGAAATGCAGATTTGTTCTTTCCTTTGGGTATATTATGGTTTCCCCACCTCTACTTATGAAGGCACCAATGTAGAAGACATGCGTTTCAAATCGGGCTATAAGATGGGCCAAACGGATGAAAACGAAGTTGATTGTGCCGCCGGAATACCTGATTCAGGTGTGGGCATGGCGCTCGGATACGCCGCCGGAAAAGGTGTGCCCTATCGTCGATGTATATCAAAATATACCCCTACATGGCCACGAAGCTTCACGCCTTCCGACCAGAGCCGTCGTAATCTTGTAGCAAAAATGAAACTTGTGCCCAATGGAGCGATGCTCTACGATCAGCGTGCGCTTCTCTGCGACGACTCTATCGTACGTGGCACTCAGCTCACCGACAACGTGCAGGATCTATACGACCTCGGTGCAAAGGAGGTACACATCCGTATTGCCTGTCCTCCGCTTATCTATAGCTGTCCCTTCATTGGCTTCACATCTTCAAAAAGCGACATGGAGCTCATCACTCGACGCATCATCGGTGAGCTCGAAGGTGATCCCAACAAGAATCTCGACAAATACGCCACAACCAATTCTCCGGAATATAATGCTTTGGTAGAGAAGATCCGGGCACGTTTCGGCCTCTCTTCACTGAAATTCAATCCAATTGAGACTCTGGTAGAGTCTATCGGATTGCCGAAAGAGCGGCTTTGCACCCACTGCTTCGACGGTTCAAGCCGTTTCCATCCCTGCCATCATTGCCATTCACAGAAAACAGAGTCCACTGACTCCGATAACAAATAATTCGTTCATATTTTATGGGGCATATCAAAATTCAGAATTTTGATATGCCCCATAAACTTTTAAGAAGCTGCGAATAATCGTAGCTACATAAACTATATTAAACTGATCAATTCGGCTACATCCTCTTCTGTAGTCGACCAATCTGTCACGAATCTTACCACCGACTCCTCTTCACCTCTTGGTCCCCACAGTTCAAAACCTACGCTATCACTCAACCGGTCGATAACTTCATTGGGCAACACAAAGAATTGCTGATTCGTAGGAGAATCTATATACATCCTATATCCCTTGGATTTGAATCCATCTTTAAGTATTCCGGCAAGCCTGTCGGCATGCTCTCCTATCTGGAAATATAAGTCATCGGTGAAAAGCGTGAGAAACTGAACACCAAGCAATCTGCCTTTTGCCAACAATGCACCGTGAAGTTTCATTACCGACATGAACCGTGGCAATAATTCACGACGCCGTGTCACCACAGCTTCACCGAACAATGCGCCGCACTTCGTTCCACCTATATAAAACACATCCGATAAGCGGGCAATGTCATGAAGTGTGACATCTGTGCCCGGAGCAGCAAGCCCGTAGGCTAATCGCGCTCCATCTATAAACAACGGCATATTGTAGCATTGGCAAACCTCCGAGATATCCTTCAGTTCATCACGCGTATACAGTGTGCCATATTCCGTAGGATGTGATATATACACCATAGCAGGACGAACCATATGTTGGTTAGTTTCGTCACCATAGAAGTCCTCCATATAATGTCGGAGATCCTTGGCGTCAAGTTTACCCTCTCTGCCGGGAAGTGCGATCACTTTATGGCCGTCTGCCTCTATAGCGCCGGCTTCATGGACGTTGATATGTCCCGAGTCACAACACACTACTCCATCATTTCGTGACAGCAATCTGTCAATCACGGTTTTGTTTGTCTGTGTGCCTCCCTGAAGGAAAAATACCTCTCCCTCCTCAAGTCCGCACGCTTTAAGAATCTTATCCTTAGCCTCAGCAGTAAAAGAATCGAAACCATATCCTACACTCTTCTGCATATTGGTGTCGCAAAGACTCTTCAGCACCTCGGGGTGTGCCCCCGCCATATAGTCACAATTGAAATAAATCATACTTATATTCTTCTATATTATTTCTGTTTACCGGTTACTCACAGTTTCCTACATATCCAAATTCCAGAAGGAATCATTAGCCACTCTTCTATTAAGAAGTTATGAACAAAATAAACTCCTCAATCTCAGCGAGGCTACAGAGAGAGCCATCGGATTTTGACCAATTGTGCCGCTTCGCTCAACAATTTCCGGGCTATTGATGGAAATCACCCTCTCGAAACCGGCGGACTCGAGTTGCTCTCTGTCACTCACCCTACCGGCGACAAGCCATACCGGAATCCCCTTACGTTTTCCTCGCTGAAGAATTTCGTAGGGAATCTTTCCCATCAATGTCTGACGGTCTGATCCACCCTCTCCTGTAATTATGAGATCGGCTCCGGCAATATCCTCTTCAAAACCGGTGAGGTCCAGAAGTGTCGACGCC
>CAMWZE010000349.1 GCA_947178685.1 uncultured Porphyromonadaceae bacterium | reverse complement strand
CTCATTTCTTTTGAAGTTTATACAACTTCTTTATTAACTTTGCTATCTGCAAACGTTATGACGAAAAATAGAGAGGGACTGTGAATGGAAAGTTTGATAAAATATCCATTAGGACAGCAGGATTTCAAGACATTGCGAAATCTTGGCTACCTATATGTCGATAAGCCTCAATATATCGAAAGAATCCTGCAGGGAGGGCAGTATATCTTCCTTGCACGTCCCCGACGTTTCGGAAAGAGTCTTTTCCTCTCTACACTCCAATGTTTTTTCGAGGGAGAGCGAGAGCTTTTCAAGGGCCTCGCAGCATATTCCATTGATTGGAATTGGGAATCATATCCGGTTTTGCGACTCGACCTTAATTCCAACACTTATGAGGAGCCGGGACGGCTTGACAGTGTGCTCAACACCACTTTCAGCGAGTGGGAGTCAAAGTATGGAATCGATACTGTGGAGAGTGATTACTCTCAGCGATTCAGGAGAATCATCAAGGCTGCCCACGAGTATACGGGGAGACAGGTGGTGATTCTTGTGGATGAATACGATAAACCACTTGTAGCTAATATAAACAATCGGAAAAATATAGAGCATTACCGCGACAGGCTATCCTCCATTTATTCCAATTTCAAAAGTTCTGCGGAACACATTCGCTTCGTGTTTCTTACCGGTGTCAGCCGATTCAGTAAGCTCAGCGTATTCTCCGATCTCAATAATCTGGTAGACATAACTTTCGTAGATGATTATGCCGATATCTGCGGTATCACCGAGAGGGAGATGTTGGATAATCTGCAGTCAGGCGTTTCTAAACTCGCGGAAGTGAATGGCATCAGCGAGTATGAGGCCCGCAGGCAATTGAAAAGGAATTATGACGGCTATCGTTTTGCAGAAAAAGGTAGTGACATCTATAATCCGTGGTCACTGCTGAGTGCAATGAACAATTCCAAGATTACTAACTATTGGAATGACACCGGTTTGCCGAGGCTTTTGGCTGAGACTCTAAAGCGTGTGCATGCCGATCTGGAGTCGATGTTTGACACTTATTGCACAGACGATGATCTCAAGGGTCTTGATCTACTTTCACCCCAGCCACTTGCTTTACTCTACCAGACAGGCTATCTCACCATCAAGAGCTATCACCCTAAGATAAGGCGTTATCGGCTTGGCATACCCAACAATGAGGTGAAAGAGGGTCTTTTCAAAGTGCTTCTGCCATATTATGTGAAATGTCATTCAGATGATGAGCCGAAAAGGTTGATATCAGACATGGTGATGTATTTCATCTTGGGAGAGGCCGACAAGGCTATGAAGTGTATGCAATCATATTTTGCAGGCGTGCATTTCAAGATGAAGATCGGGAATGAAAACAATTTCCATAACGCTTTCTATCTGTTGATGGATATTGTGGGTCTTGACACTGAGACCGAATCAGCTACCTCTGACGGTAGCATCGACATCACTATCAAGACAGACGACTATATCTACGTCATAGAGCTTAAATATGACGGTAGTGCGGAGCAGGCTTTAAGGCAGATAGAGGAGAAGAAATACGCCCGCAAATTCCGGATGGATGGTAGGAAGATCATCTGCATTGGAGTCAACTTCTCATCCAAGACTCGTTGTATCGAAGACTGGAAAATTGAATTCATAGATTGATAAAGAATATTGTGTGGTTATTCCAATAATTAATAGTATTTTTGCATAAATTTATCATTCGGAAGAGATTCGGATTTCAAATCTTAAGATAGAATATGCATATGGCACAGAAAGAAAGGATTACCGTTAAGAATTTTGGTCCAATTCGGGAGGCCGATCTCGAATTGGGTGATTTGACTGTGCTGATAGGAGCGCAAGCCAGTGGAAAGAGTCTGTTTTTGCAGATGTTCAAACTTATTAAGGACAAATCAGCCATATTGAAGTCATTAGATAATTACGGATTTGTGGTGAATGGTAAACTGGACAACCTGTTGAACCGATATCTTGGTGATGGTTTGGCAAGTTTGTGGACAAAGAGAACGGAATTATCTGTCAATGGAGAGACTTGTTCTCGAACCTATTTTGAAACCTCTGCTGGAGAGAACCCGGTAGAGAAGGTATTCTATATTCCGGCCCAACGTATTCTAAGTATTTCCGACGGACGACCGAAGTATTTCATGGAATTCAGTGAGAATGATCCGTTTGTATTGCGCAAATTTAGTGATATCTTAAGGCTTTTTGTTCAAAATGGTCTTGGGGAAAATAGAATATTATATCCGTTGCCCAATAGGTTGAAGAATTCGATCAAGCAACTGTATGACAAGGCAATTTTTCATGGAGGGAAGGTAGTGTTTGATGAGAAAGGCGGACAGCGTAAGATTGCGATGAACGTCGGTGACATACAATTGCCCTTGATGACATGGAGCACCGGTCAGAAGGAATTTATGCCACTGCTTATGGCATTCTATTGCTTGTCCGGACCACCGCAGAATGTGGTTAATCGGGAGCAATACGAATATATCATCATAGAGGAGCCTGAGATGGGATTGCATCCATTGGCCATACAGACCATTATCCTGCAGATTATAGAATTTATGGATGCGGGATATAAGGTTATTGTGTCTACCCATTCTCCTGTGCTATTGGAATTCGTGTGGGCATACAACTGCCTGAAGTGTATTCCGGCCAAACCTCGATTGGATGCACTGAGAGAGTTATTTGGCTTACAAGATGGAGGAAAGAAGACTCTTGACTTCATGACGAGCATTTATGACAAAGAGATAAAGACCTAATTCTTCTCGCGCGATGCAGCCGATAAAGTTGAAACAAAAGATATCTCAACTCTTGATGTCTACAGTGAGGATATGGCGGTAAATGAATGGGGTGGACTCACTCAGTTCTCAAGTAAGACCAACGAGGTTGTTGCAAAATACATTTCGAAGTATGGCCGGTAAGAAGAAGTTGTCTCAAGCGGCTACAGGAAATGTCGTAAAGAATGCGTTTCAAGAAGCTGTAGAGAAAACCGAAGAGGTCAAAGGGGGCTTTTGTGTAGGCAAACAGGCGATAAAGAACTCAGACCGGGATAAGATAGAAGTCGCTGACCCAACGAAACTGCAGGGTAGTCTTGACATTGACACTCAGGTTAAGAGAAAGTATCCTAATGATCCTCGTTGGGATTACGCACTTGCTTATGATGATAAAATGTATTATATGG
>CAMWZE010000348.1 GCA_947178685.1 uncultured Porphyromonadaceae bacterium | reverse complement strand
GCGTAAGGCACTCGGAAAATTAGTGAGCAGATGTTTCGGAAATTGTTTCTCATTGGTTTCTCAGCTTGTAAAGGATGAAAAGATAGATGCAGAGCAGCTTAGGGAGTTGCTTGATATGGTGGAACACAAGAAACATGATTGACCTCATGACAGAACTATTTCAATTATCGCTGGCTATTTCAATCCCGGTGCTTCTCTTATGGCTTCTCTATAGGGTAGCTCTCTCCAAAGAAAGGAGGTTCGTGGAAAACAGAGCCACCTTGTTGTTCGTATATCTTGCCAGTCTTGTGGTAGGGTTGGTTTTATCACTTAATTCAGTGAGGATTATTTATCTTTCACAGTCCGATTTAGTAGGAAAGACGGAATCCGCTGCTTCCCTTTTTTCCCCCGTGTTATACAAGCTGTCTGTTGGATGGGGAGTGGGAGTGATCGTGTGTCTGTTGTTGACCTCAGCGGAGATTATTCGTATATTATCCTTGTGCAGGAAGGCTGAGAGGAGGAGTTATAACGGGAAGGAAGTATATGTGACGACCAACGGACTTTCGCCATTCAGTTTCGGCAGCATCATAATGATGAGCGAGGCG
Organism: uncultured Porphyromonadaceae bacterium; assembly: GCA_947178685.1. The sequence goes on along the minus strand of CAMWZE010000348.1, from coordinate 2,613 downwards.
GATTTCAAAGAGAATCCGGAAATAATCATGCTTCATGAGAATGCACATATCCGTTATTTCCACATATTCGATCTCTTGCTTGCGCAATGTTTCGTCATATTTTGCTGGTATAATCCCGCGGTGTGGTTCTTGAAAAATGAACTCAAGGCCGTGCATGAATATCAAGCGGATGATTATGTGCTGCGCAGTGGATGTGATGCAAAGGGATATCAGCGCTTTCTGCTCACAAAGGCAGTCTGCCGGAGAGATGTCTCGTTGATCAATGGATTGGGATATATTCAGATAAGGAGACGAATATCCATGATGAATTCCCCTGTCTCTTCGCATGGCAGATTGCGTTATCTTATTCCCGTGGTCGGAGTCGTGATATCTATAGTTTTATTATCTCTCTCCCCGGTGAAACATGTCATCAGCCATATCAGGATGGAGATAGTATCAGCTCCAGCAACGCCTGCCACCCTTGATGATATGCATATTTACGTGAATGGTTCTGAAATAGACAAATCCGCTCTCAATAATATCCCTCCCGCTGAGATAAGGGAGATGACGGTTAATAAGAAGGACAACCGGATTGAGATTGAACTAAAGGATGAATGACATGGAACAAGGAATCCTTGCTATACTTTTGCTCCTTTCTATATCAGCCGATGCGTTCGCCGACGTAACGGTGTGTGGTAATGTCGTCGACGCGTCGAACGACCGGGCATTATCGCGCGCATCAATCATACTGAAGGGGGGCGATGGAAAAATCAGGAAGTTTTCCACTTCCGGCTCAGACGGAAAATTTTCAATGTCAGTGCCTTCGGTGAATGGTTGCACTCTTGAAGTGTCGGTGATGGGATTTGCCAGGCGCACCTTTCATACAGATACTCTCACATTTCCTATTACGGTATACATGGAGCCGGGTCAGACTCTGCTTAAGGAGGTAACCGTGAAGGCAGAGCGGATTCGGGAGCAGGGAGACACTATAACTTACAGTGTCGGAAGTTTCGCACAGACTCAGGACCGCTCCATTGGCGATGTGCTGAAACGAATGCCGGGAATAGATGTTGCCGACAATGGAAAAATCCAATATCAGGGAGAGGATATCAACAAGTTCTACATAGAAGGTTCCGACCTGCTCGGTGGCAAATACGGCATTGCCACCAACGGCATCAGCCATGAGGATGTGGGGGCAGTGGAGGTGATGGAGAACCATCAGCCTATGCAAGTGCTGTCGGGCATATCTTTCTCCGACAAGGCGGCTATCAACCTCAAACTGAAAAACAAGGCAAAGGCAACCTGGAGCTTCCACGGCGATGCCGGAGGTGGCTACTCATGGCAGTCTGACGGCGCGATATGGGACGGCGAACTGTTTGCAATGGCTGTTATGCCTAACTTTCAGAACATAACCACATTCAAAACCAACAACATCGGCGAAGACTTGTCGGCGCAGGCTACCGACTTTTTCGCTTCCCGCCGTGCGACAGACCTGAGCAGATATGTCAGTGTGTCGCTCCCCGGCGTTCCCGGACTCAGCCCGAAACGCACGCTGTTCAACCGCTCGGCGCTTGTTTCTACCAACGCCCTGTGGAAACTCGGGCATGGCGAGTTCAAGGCTCAGATTGACTACTCTTTCAACCGCGTCACGGCTGATGCCGCCAACATAACGACATACTTTCTCAATGAAGGCAACCGTGTCGTTACCGAGAACCGCAGCGGTGTTGACCGCTCACACTCCCTGTCGGGCAAATTTATCTATGAGCTGAACCAAAAGACTGCGTTCATCAACAACACACTGAAAACTAACATCGACTGGGATGATGTGCGCCTCGGCGTCACCGGCTCATTGCCAAACGACCAGACTGCATCGCTTCCTGACTACTATGTAGATAATGATTTCAAACTTATCAAGCGTTTCAATGGCAAACATCTCGTAACATTCATAAGCAAAAACGAATGGGAGTCACTTCCGCAGACGCTATCCGTGTTGATGAATGAGGCGCTTATGCGTCAGCAGGTCAAAGACCATGCTTTCTATACCAACGAGAGCGCGGCTTATGCCTTTTCCGTCAAAGGAATAACAATAAGTCTTGAAGGAGGCGTAAAAGGATATTTCCGTTCTCTTAACACGGAATTGCCCGATATGCCCGAGGAAATACCGGGAGAGACGACGAACGTATTGAACACAAACTATTTCACGGTATATGCCACCCCGAAATTCGAGTATTGGGTAAAACGGGTAAATTTCTCGCTCAATGCTCCGGTCAGCTTTGCTCATTATACTTTCGATAAGGCACTCGCCAACCGTAGCGAGGTCTATTTCTCGCCGTCACTGAGCATGAACTGGAAACCAAACAACCGTTTTGAGATGAGCGTAAGCGGTGGCACAGGTCGCTCACCGATGAATCTCAATATGATTCAGCCCGGATATGTGATGACAAACTACCGCTCGTTCCGTCGGGGGGTGGATGATTTCTATAATTCATCCTCCCAACGGGTATCAGGCAGACTATCATACAAGCACACACGTCGCGGACTGTTCGCCAATGCTTTCGTGATGCAGTCTTGGAGCCACAATCCCTATACAATGGCGCAGCAGCTTTACGGCGATTATGTGGTCTATTCCTACAC
>CAMWZE010000347.1 GCA_947178685.1 uncultured Porphyromonadaceae bacterium | reverse complement strand
GGGTACACTTACAATGTCGAGTACCTTTGATCTGACGGCTATTCCCGGCTATCAGGACGGTATGATTAAGGGTAATCTTGTGCAGGCTCCCGGTGTGCTTCCCGGCTCGCCTGTAACAGCCATAACAGTTGATCTTGACTATAATGGCAGTGTGTATTCTTTCTCAGGTGCAGATGAGACTGAATATTGTACATTCTCATATTCCGGTACTCTTGAAGGTGAGAATCTTAATCTTGCTATCAATGATGTCAAACTTAAGAATACTACGTTTGCCGGTACGACATGGAATCTTGCTGAGATGGATCCGGAGAATCCCGATGCTCTCAATGGGCCGATTCGTATAGTATGGGAACCCTACGACCTTGAAAATCCGGATAACGGTGCTTCTGTAGATGTCGGCTTTATGAAGATGCCACTCCAGACTATCATGCAGCTGATGACAGTGATACCTATGATTGCCAATCCTGCAGATCCTGAAGGCTCTCAGTTGACTGTCAGCGAGATGCTGAATTATGTACTCAAGAGTATCACTTTTATGGAGGATGGTAATATTGTGGCAGAATATCGTGATATGAATAAAGGCCAGTCTGTAACGACCTCTCCTGTAAATCTGGTACAGTATGTTGTTAAAGGCAATGGTGAGCTGCTTATTTTCCTCAACCCCCAGGCAATAGCTATAGCTGACAAGACAAGAGCTTTGGATATTAATTCTCTTCTTGCTACCGTGATGGTTCAGGTGCTTCCGATGCTTGCTAATGGTGTGCCTATGGCTTATCAGACTGAGGGTGATAATCTCAGCCTTTATCTGAATACTCCTGTACTGCTTCCTCTGCTTAAGAACACGCTGACTCCGCTGCTTCAGGATCAGGAAACAATAGATATGCTTGTTGCTCTGATGTCAGCTAACGAGGATATGGCTATGTATCTCCCTATGATTCAGGCTGCCCTTCCTTCTCTGCCGGAAGCTCTTGAGAAGACTACCGAGGTTGAGATAGGAATAAACCTTGTTAAGAAATCCTGATATTAGAATATATATAATATAATAAGGAGGTGCATACAGTGTCTTACTTGACAAAGACTTATGTAGCTCTGACTTGATTATGGAAAGAGTCCGGTAAACCGCCGGACTCTTTCTACCTTTTTAGGCTGATTTTTAGAGAGTGTCTGAATTTAATTTTCATTCCCTTGAAGATTTTTCTTCATGTGAATGAAAAGATTTAATTTGAGGGCCTCATACTTTTATTTCATGTTAAATCCGGACACACTCTTTTAGACTTAGGTGAATTATCAAAAGTGTATTCTATTGAAGATTTTATTGTAACTTTGCAGACATGAATCGATTTTTTGTGCTTCTGGCCTTTATTTGTACCGTGTTGCAGATACACGGTCAGTACACCGGACCGCAGGAGGCGGCCCGGCAACTCTCCGCAGCCGATTCGGTGGCCATATCCTCGTCCGGTCATGTAGAGGAGTTCAGCCGTGAATTGGAGTCGGTGGTTTTCGTACCTAAAGGTCAATGGATCACCGGTGTGTCGGTTTCCTACTCTCAGAGTAATCAAAATAAGTATCAATTCCTTATCTTGGAAGGTCTTTCGGGTGATACTTATACCTTTAAGCTGTCGCCTATGCTGATGTTTGCAGTTGCCAACGATCTTGCTCTCGGTGGACGCTTCTCTTACAGCCGTTCTCTGGCCAAGCTTGAAAATGCCGACATTACACTTGATCCTGAAACAGGGTATAATGTTGACCATCTCTACCGCCTCTCACATAACTACTACGGCACGGTGATGATGCGCAATTATTTCTCTTTGGGACGCTCGAAACGCTTCGGTTTTTTCAATGAACTACAGTTACAGTTAGGAGGTGGTCAGGCAAAGATGACTACCGGTACAGGCGAGACACTATCAGGTGATTACGAGCGTAATTTCAGTGCTTCGATAGGTCTGACACCGGGTATATGCGCATTCCTCAACAATTATTCGGCCGTTGAGGTAAATATAGGTGTACTCGGATTTCAGTACACACATACTCGTACCTTGACTGACCAGATATACGAATCGACACGTTCCTCAAAACTTGCTAATTTCCGTATTAATCTTTTCTCCATACAGTTTGGAGTCTCATTCTATCTGTAACCGTTATGGCAAAGACATATAATCGCTATTGTGTGTTGATATGGCTCTCGCTCATAGCGGGAAGCCTGCTTATCCCTTTTGCCGCTCATGCCCGGCAGCCACAGGACTCCATCTCAGGTGGCGGACGTTACGTCTGGGTGCCTGACTCTATGGCCGGACGTGTGGCTGAGGTGCTGATGCCTGATTCGGCACGTCTTGTGGCTCAATTGTCAGAACGTGTCGTGTATCGTGGCGATACAATTCCGACTGTGCTGAAGTCGCGTAATATCGGCCGCTTTGACCGTGGTCTTCTGAATTATCTCTATATACCGCGCGGTCAGTGGTCCTTCGGTATAACTGCTTCATACGGCGAGATATCGACTGACGACATGGAGATTTTCGATCTTCTCAGTGACATTGATATAAGCGGTCACTTGTTTTCAATCAATCCTTACATAGCTTATTTCGTGCGTGACAATCTTTCGGTAGGTCTTAAGTTCGGATATAGCTCGACTAAAGGACGCATTGATTCATTCAAGGTTGATATTGATGAGGATATGAATTTTGATCTTCATGATATAATGTACCGCAACGAAAGTTACTCGGCTGCTCTGACCCTAAGGCAATATTTCGGTCTGACACGTCGCGGCCGTTTCGGTGTGTTCAATGAAGTGGATTTGGCCTTTGCTTCGGGTAATGGTGACTTTGTACGGCCGTACAACGGAGTGCTTCGTACCACACATACCACAACCATGCAGGCGCAGCTTAATTTCTCACCGGGTGTCAGTGTGTTTATAATGGAGAATGTGTCGTTTAATGTATCATTCGGCGTTTTCGGATTTAATCTGCGTAATGAGAAGCAGACTGTCGATGGCGAACGTATGGGCAACCGTTTCACTTCGGGTGCTAACTTCCGTTTCAATATCTTTAATATTAACTTTGGCATAGCGGCGCATATCTGACGGCGTTGTCTCACCGTTTTCTCGTTTCATCATGAGCAATAATTTTACTTCAGTGCTGCGTATGGTGTCGGGCACCGTGTGCCTCATGACGCTTATTGCCGTCGGCGGCTGTATACACAACGACCTGCCTTATCC
>CAMWZE010000346.1 GCA_947178685.1 uncultured Porphyromonadaceae bacterium | reverse complement strand
GATCTGGAATTGTTGCTTCGATATATAGCCAATCCAAGATGGGCATTCAAGTCAAATCTTTATATCGGAAGTCTGGCGGGGAATTCCGCAAAGATGACCAATGTGTTTCCCGATGGCAATACATATAAGTTTTCCACCACCTTCTACGAGCTTGGAGAATTGGCTGAATTCAACTTCTTCAGCTATGGAATGGGGGAATATTACAGAAAACTGAAACGTTTCTCACCGTACATAACGGCCGGTCTCGGCGTCACTGCCTGGAACGTCGACGGCAAATTCGGAGCGGCTCTCAACATCCCGATCGGATTCGGTGTGAAATACAAACCCTCCAGGCGGCTCAACCTTGGTGTGGAGTTTCTGATGAAAAAAACTTTTACCGACCGTCTTGACGGTGCGGCTCTCGATGACCCCCTCGGAATAAAAAGCTCTTTCATCAAAAACACCGACTGGTATTCCACCCTCACCTTCACCGTGAGCTACGAATTCAGCAAGCGTTGTGCCACATGCAACTACAAAGACTGATCTACAATGGACGAACTGCAGAAGAAAATAGCATCTCTCGACAAGGACCGTATCCCGGTGCATGTCGCAATGATTATGGACGGCAACGGTCGCTGGGCCAAACGACAGGGCTTTCAGCGTTCCGACGGACATGCCGAAGGTATATCCACCGTGCATCGTGTCACCAAGATGTCGTCTGACCTTGGTGTAAAATACCTTACGCTCTACGCGTTCTCAACCGAAAACTGGAACCGTCCGCAAGCTGAGGTCGACACTCTGATGTATCTGATCGGGTGGGCTATTGAAAGGGAACTTCCCGAACTCCTGCAGAACAACGTTCACATTCATCTGCTCGGAGATATCGACCGCGTACCGGAGGAACCTCGTAAGAGGCTTTTCTATGCTCGCGACACTACTGCTCATTGCACCGGCCTGCAACTCAACATCTGTCTCAGCTATTCCTCCCGTTGGGAAATTACTGAGGCGGCTCGACGTCTTGCCAGGCTCGCATCCGAGGGTAAGATCGATCCTGACAAAATCACCGAACAAGATTTCTCGAACAACCTCACCACGGCCGGAATGCCTGATCCTGACCTTCTCATAAGAACAGGTGGTGAGGAGAGAATCTCAAACTACCTTTTATGGCAGATTGCTTACAGCGAGCTTTATTTCACTCCTGTGCTTTGGCCAGACTTTTCTAACGAGGAATATGTGGATGCTATCCTCGATTTCCAGAACCGCGAGCGTCGTTTCGGCAAAACGAGCGAGCAAGTGCAGAACAACGAATAATACTTTTCAGAATGAATAATCTGTCTAAGATTTCATTAATCTCAATGATGATGGCGGGCTCTTCTGTCTTACCTGCGTACGCCCAGAATCCGGGCGTGGCTAACGACACCATCTTTAACCCTGACATCATCTACTCACCCATACCTCGCTCTTATGAGATCGCCGGAATCAACGTGGAAGGTATTAACCATGTGGATGACTATATCATTATCGCAAACTCCGGTCTATCTGTAGGAGAAAGAGTTGACGTCCCGGGCGACGCTCTGACCAACGCTACAAAACGCTTGTGGCGTCAAGGCCTTTACTCCAAAGTCAATATCACCGCCGACAAAATGCTCGGTGACAAGGTATGGCTCACTATTCATCTGCGCCAGCAACCCCGCATGTCGGAAATGAAATTCACCGGTGCTAAAGGTGGTGAGAAAAAGGATATAACCGAACGCCTCGGTATGGTGCCCGGACAGCAGATCACCCCCAATATCGTAGCCCGTGCCACGCAGATCATCAAAGACTATTATGGCGCGAAGGGCTTCAAGAATGCTGTGGTCAATATCCGACAGGTGCCCGATTTATCCAATGAGAATCAGGTGATTCTTGATGTAGATATCGACCGTCACAACAAGGTGAAGGTGCATAAGATTTACATCGACGGAAATGAGGTGCTCTCCGACCGTAAGGTGAAAAACGCAATGAAGAAGACCAACGAGAACGGAAACATTCTCAACCTCTTCAAACAAAAGAAGTTTGTCGACACTGACTATGCCGACGACAAGAACCGGATAATCCAGAAATACAACGAGCTCGGATACCGTGATGCCCGCATCCTTAAAGATAGCGTTGTACGTTACGATGATAAAACCGTAGACGTATATATCGATGTGGAGGAGGGTAAGAAATATTATATCAGCGATATCAAATGGGTCGGCAATACCGTTTATCCTACCGAGACGCTTAACGCAGTGCTCGGCATGTATCCCGGCGATGTCTACAACCAGAAGATGCTCGAAAAGCGTACCCGCGAGGATGACGATGCCGTCAGCAATCTTTATCTCGACAACGGATACCTGTTCTTCTCTCTCGTGCCTATCGAGGAGAATATCGAGGGCGACAGCATTGCCCTGCAGATGCGTGTGATCGAGGGACCGCAGGCCACAATCAATAAGATTGTGATCAACGGTAACGACCAGCTTTTCGAGAAAGTTATCCGTCGCGACCTGCGTATCCGTCCGGGTGATCTCTTCTCAAAGCGCGACCTTATGCAGTCGGCACGTGAGATTGCAGCTTCAGGCCACTTCAACCCCGAGACTATGGATATCCAGCCGGAACCGGATGAGTCGAACGGCACTGTAGATATCGTATTCGGTCTCGAAAGTAAGGCTAACGATAAGGTACAGCTCTCATTCGGCTGGGGACAGAGCGGCGTTACCGGCCAGGTGGCTCTCTCATTCTCCAACTTCTCTATCAAAAACCTTTTCAATCCCGGTTCATACCGTGGCATTATCCCGCGTGGTGACGGCCAGACTTTCTCTATCTCGGCCCAGACCAATGCGAAATACTATCAGAGCTACAGTATCTCCTTCTTCGATCCCTGGCTCGGTGGCAAGCGTCCCAACTCTCTATCCGTGAGTCTTGACTATAGCCGTTCTACCGGTATCAACTCCAGCTTCTACAACAACCAATACTGGAATAGCGGCTACAATAGCCTGTACTATAATGGATATTACGGTAACAACTACGGCTATAACAGCAGTTATTACCTCGAGAATGCCTACGACCCCAATAAGGTGCTCCAGATGGCGGGCGTAAGCGTCGGTTTCGGTACGCGTCTCACATGGCCTGACGACTATTTCCAGTTCCAGGCAATGTTATCTTACCGCTGGTATTATCTTAAGAACTGGGAGTATTTATATTACATGAGCAA
>CAMWZE010000345.1 GCA_947178685.1 uncultured Porphyromonadaceae bacterium | reverse complement strand
AAAGAGGATATAATAAAAGTATAACAAATGACATGCCGAAAAGTGAAATTTAGAAGAAAAATCACTAATTTTGCAATAAGTTAAAGTAAGTGCTGAAATAACTTGCGCGTTCTTCGGCATGACATTGGAATCTTCAAACCCGCGCAACAGTTGTTATGTGAGTTCATAACACTAACTTAGCTTGTTAAATATCTAAATAATCATTCACCTTAATAATCGAATAAATGGTAATTCAACGTTGGCAATCACTCTTACTGCTGGTGTCGGCAGTAATGATGGGTTTGTTCACATTCTGCTCTTTAGGGCAGATCACGACAACCGATTTCACATTCAACTTCACGAGTATGGGACTCACCTATGAAGGGGAGGCAACCGGCGGGGCGCCATCCGGGTGTTTCCTATCCACATGGTATTTCTTTACAGTGTCTCTTATGAGCGCCATATTGCTTTTGATAGACATCTTTCTTTATGGTAATCTGCCATTGCAAAAGAAAGTAGCGTGGATAGCTGTAATGTTTATAGTGGCCTCATGTGCCATAGCAGCCTCAATAGCATATACCGCAGTTGATGGGGGAGTGATAGGATGGTCAAGCATAGTTATATGTCCGATAATCGCATTCATTGGTACATTGCTTGCTTTAAACAGAATTCAAAGCGACCATAACAAGCTTCGTTCAGTAGACCGTATCCGCTGACTCATCTCATATACATACACTATTATAGTAATAGCGGTTGATTTCTGGCCTATGTCCTCAAGCAGATATCATTTATGTAAGTAAATTGACGGGGAGACGGAGAATGTAATCTATCGCCTGCCGGCCAACTTAATAAAGCGGATCTACGATGTTGGAGACAAAGGTGAGGGCACGGAATATAAAAATGGAATAAAAGGCATCAGTTAAAAGCCTGAAAAATAAACTATAGAGGCAACTGTCAAAAATAAATTGACAGTTGCTTTTATTTAATAGGTATTTTTTGTAATTTTGTATTTCATTAGGATGCAAAGGCTCTGATTGCAGGAAAGGCCATCACCTGTTCTCAAGAGTCATTGCCAGTATTGTGAATTAATACATTTTCAACCATATGCATTCTCATACTCTGGAATGCATATAAACATAGATTCTTCCTGTAAAATAATGGCAAAAGAATTAAAAGATCTAACGAAACGTAGTGACGACTACTCAAAATGGTATAATGAACTTGTAGTAAAAGCTGATCTGGCAGAACAGAGCGCAGTTAGAGGCTGTATGGTAATCAAGCCATATGGATATGCAATCTGGGAGAAGATGCAGCAGACGCTCGACCGTATGTTTAAGGAGACAGGGGTGCAGAATGCCTATTTTCCACTTCTAATTCCTAAGTCGTATCTTTGCAGGGAGGCAGAACACGTAGAGGGTTTTGCCAAGGAATGTGCTATTGTAACCCATTATCGACTTAAGAACGATCCAAATGGAAATGGAGTAGTAGTTGATCCGGCAGCACGATTGGAGGAGGAACTAATAATCCGTCCAACGTCTGAGACAATTATCTGGGGCACATTCAAGAACTGGATCCATAGCTATAGGGATCTTCCCCTTCTTATCAATCAATGGGCCAACGTGATGCGTTGGGAAATGAGGACAAGAATGTTCCTCCGTACTTCAGAGTTCTTATGGCAAGAGGGGCACTGCGCACACGCTACAGCTGAAGAATCTGAGAAACGCACCGTCCAGATGATCAATCTCTATGCTGATTTCGTGGAGAACTATATGGCAATTCCTGTCATTAAAGGAGTGAAGACCGAGAACGAGCGTTTCGCAGGAGCAATCAACACGTATACCATCGAGGCGATGATGCAAGATGGCAAGGCACTTCAGTCGGGCACCTCGCATAATCTCGGACAGAATTTTGCCAAGGCCTTCGACGTGACCTTTATGAATAAGGAGAACAAGCCTGAATCAGTATGGGCAAATTCTTGGGGAGTATCCACCCGTCTTATGGGAGCATTGATTATGACCCATTCAGACGACAACGGTCTTGTGCTGCCTCCTCATCTTGCACCTATACAGGTAGTGATAGTGCCTATCTACAAGAATAATGAACAGCTCGCAGAGATAAGCAAGGCTGTAGAGCCTATTGTGGAAAAGCTGAAGAAGCTTGGTGTGAGTGTGAAATATGATGACGCCGACAATAAGCGTCCCGGCTTTAAGTTTGCCGATTATGAACTTAAGGGAGTGCCGGTGCGTCTGGCTCTCGGAGCAAGAGATCTCGAGAACGGCACTATTGAGATGATGAGACGCGACACATTGGAGAAACAGACACTACCTTTGGAAGGGATAGCCGAGAAAGTGGCTGAAGAACTCGAAGATATACAGAATGCACTTTATCAGCGAGCATTGAAAATGCGCGAAGACCGCACCTATAAAGTGGATTCCTACGACGAGTTTAAGGAGAAAATCGAAAACGGAGGTTTCTTCCTCTGCCACTGGGACGGCACAAGCGAGACTGAAGAGAGAATAAAAGAGGAGACAAAGGCTACTATCCGTTGTATTCCACTCGATGGAGAGGAGGAGGAAGGAGTTGATATGGTTACCGGCAAGCCGTCCAAGCGCAGGGTAATCATGGCGAGAGCCTATTAATCTTTTCAGAACTTCACACAAACGAAGAAAAAAGAGATGAATTCCACTAACAGAATCCTTGTGGTTTCGGCGTTTGCCCTCTCAATGACAGGAGCCACTGCTGCACCTTTGACTCCGGAAGACTATTGTGATGTAAAGGTAAATGCACCGAAAAAGATACGCGACATAACTCCCCTCGAAGGAGGGGAGACCTATGCCGTGATCAGCGCTGACGGGAAGAGCATTGATATCTATAGTTATAAGACGGGTAAGAAAACCGGAGAGCTGTTCAGTATAGCCGCACAGAAAGGTGAGTTGAAGATTGAAGAGTTCGAAGGTTTCGAGATAAGTGCTAACGGGAAAAAGATTCTCCTATGGAATAATTCTCAGCCGATCTACCGAAATAGCTTCAAGGCGGATTATTATGTCTTCGACACATTTCGTTCGACTGTAAAACGTGTAAGTGAAAACGGCCCTCAAAGAGGGGCCGTAATATCGCATGATGGCAGGTTTGTGGCATATACGCGAGACAACAATATATTTATTGCAAGTCTTGATTATGGCACGGACAATCAATTAACGAAAGACGGCGAAATCAATAAAATACTAAACGGTACCCCCG
>CAMWZE010000344.1 GCA_947178685.1 uncultured Porphyromonadaceae bacterium | reverse complement strand
GCTCTGTTTAAACGGGGTTAAGGCACAGGCTCAGACCTCGGAAATAGAGAATCCGGGGCATGCTTTCCAGGTTTCCGGATTTGCAGGAGCCAACAGTCAGACATCCAAAGATTTCGGAATTGAGGGTGTATGGAAGAAAAAGGTGCACCAAGACCTTTTCATCAACTGCGGTCTTTCCGTTGGACTGGACTATACCAACAAAATCAACAAATATACCCATAAGCGTAATATGTTTGAGGTAGGTGTGCCGGTTCAGTTGGAATGGAGCAGGCTCTCGTTTGGCAGAAGCTCTTTCTATGGGCTTGTCGGCTTTACCCCTGCATTCTACTCAACCTTGAGCGCAAAGTTGTATAATTTTACCACCGGACAATTGGAAAGCGACCTGAAGAAGTCAGGTCTTCTTATCACCCCTACAATTGAAGCAGGCGGCAACATACCCTTGCGCAATACCCTCATCCGCATCGGTGTTTTCTTCAAATCGAAACTTAACTGCACTCCGGACGGATATAACGTATATCGTAACGTAGGCGGTCTGAATTTCATCGGCTTAAAGGCCGGCGTTATCTTCTGATAAATCCTCCATTTGAGCCTCTCCGGCAAGTCTACTTCCACATCCCTCATTGCCAGAAACACTCTGTTACTTTACTTCAGAATGTTTCTGGTAATGGGTGTTTCGCTATATACTTCGCGAATAGTCCTTAAGCAACTCGGAGCAGTTGATTACGGTATATACGGTGTTGTCGGCGGCCTCATTGTCATGCTTTCGTTCCTTAACGGAGCGATGTCTATATCCACAGTCCGATTTCTATCTTTCGCACTTGCCCAAGATGACAAAAAGAGTGTAGAAAGGATATTCCGCTTGGCAATAACCATACATATTCTCCTGTCGTTGATAGTAGTACTATTAGCGGAAACTCTCGGCCTTTGGTTCCTGAACCACTATATGACGATTCCTCCGGATCAACTGACAGCTGCCAATCGGGTTTATCAATGTTCGATTGCATCTTTTGTATTTTCTATACTTCGGACACCACTTGCCGCTGTAGTCATAGCGCGTGAAAGGATGGAAATATTCGCTGTCTTGAGTATTCTGGAGGCAATGATGAAATTGGCTGTTGCTCTATCATTGACTTTTATACTTACCAATAAACTTACCGCCTATGCGCTTCTAAATTTGGGGACTGTGGTGATTCTGACTGTGGCGAATCTGGGTTACTGCCGTCGCTGCTTTCCCGAGTGCCGCTCAATTCGTGCGATATATGATAAAGAGCTGTTTCGACCTATGGCCGGATTCATGTCATGGAGCGCTTTAGGATCGTTCTCATGGGTCGGGAAAAACCAGGGTTGCAACATTTTGTTGAATATCTTCTTTGGTCCGGTGGTTAATGCCGCCTACGGGCTTTCTTCTCAGGTAAATACAGCTATAAACGGGCTTGTCCAAAATTTCACCATGGCAATCTCTCCTCAGATAACCAAAACCTTCTCAGCCAACGATTTCAAACAAACCGAACGCCTCATCATATATGGATGTAAATTTTCCTTTTACCTCTTGCTGATATTGACATTTCCTCTTCTAATGTCTACCGACTTTATTCTTAAACTATGGCTTGGCAACTATCCCCCATACACACGGGATTTCACTCAATTAGTGCTGATAATTTCTCAGATAGACTGTTTTGCCCCTTGTCTTTCTTCCGGAGTGAGGGCAACCGGACGTGTAAGGATTTATGAGCTGACCGTCGGAGGTCTTCAACTGATTAGTCTACCCATTTCTTATATGCTTTTGCGTCATGGAATGCCTCCGCAAACAGTCTTTGTCGTGATTGCGCTGCTTTCAATCGTGGCATTAATTGTCAGAGTGTGGGTGCTTAAAATGTATATGTCCGAAATTTCTATTTTCAAAATTTTACATTCGGTCTTTTTACCATCCGGCTTATTGGCGACAGTATGTCTGCTGCTATTTGTATGCTACCATAAATTGGAATTGATGCAATATGTCAATCCGATAATCACAATAGTAGCAAGTATGTTGATTGTGGTATTGTTTGAGGCCGGAATAGGATTGAATGTCAAGGAAAGAAAAATCATACGTCAAACTGTGACTAAATGGATAGGTTGAGATGCATGGCAACTTAATATCATATGTGGTTATATTCCTAACCGTCTCACTCTGTTCATGCGCCCAAAGCCATCGGAGAGAAATCGATGAAAGTCGCCGAGTGGCACACCTTAGTCTGGATGATGTTGAGGTGTTCGGAGATTTAATAAGGAATCAACAAGAATATGACTCCCTCTTTCAACATCCCCTCATGGCTTTACTACAGGAATTGCATCATGAATATGGTCTGCGAATCACTCTCTATACCTTCGAATATTTCCGCGACGGCGACAGTTATACCTGCATTGAGGATATGCCCCTCAAATATAAAGACGACTTCAAGAAGGCTTCCGATTGGCTAAGGATCGGTTTTCACAGCAAGCGAGCTGATTTTGACAGTCTCGTCTCAGTAGCGGATTTCAGGGAGTCATATGATAATGTGAATTCAGCGATTTCTCAATTTGCGGATTCCACTATGATTGCCTCAACTCTAAGATTCCACTATTTCTTCGCTCCGGATTCCCTTTTAAACTCATTGACCGGTGTCAGGAATCTTCTTTGTGCCGATGATGACAACCGCTTATCATATAATCTCACAATGGCCGAGGCCAAGGCCTTAGGGAACGGAGGGAATATCGTTAAAAACGAAATAACCTATAGAAAAACCGACTTGAGAGCAGATGATAATTATCAATTATACATTGACTTGAAACGTCTTGAGTCGATTGACACACTGGTTGTGTTTGCTCACGAATGGAAGCTTTGGCACAACGCAGAAAAATTTAACACCCGAAGAGCCTCCGGGAAAATCAAACTCATATCTTCGGAGTGCGTCAATCAGCTTATATTTAAGGAAATAATAAAATGGCTCCATGAAGAAGGATATGAATTCTCATTCCTTGAATAAAAATAGACTGAAAAGATATTTCGACGTTTATGTGCCGGTGACTTTGTGCAATCTTCAATGTGATTATTGCTACATTACTCACCATCATGACCCGTCAGCTGAGATAAAGCCTCTTGACTATTCTCTTTCTCATATACGTAAATCACTATCCCTCGAACGCTTGGGAGGGACGTGCTTTCTCAGTCTCTGCGGAGGAGGAGAAACTCTGCTTCCTCCATAT
>CAMWZE010000343.1 GCA_947178685.1 uncultured Porphyromonadaceae bacterium | reverse complement strand
TCCCTATGCGCTCTTGCACAAGGGCGCAGCGTCACCGGTATAGTCGTGTCGGGCGATGACAACGAGCCTGTTGTCGGGGCCACGGTTATGGTGACGGGTACAAATATCGGTACAACCACCGATGTAGACGGAAAGTTTGTGCTTCCAAATGTGCCTGTCTCAGCAAAAACATTGAAAGTGACTTATGTGGGCATGACTTCAGCCGAAGTGCCTATCACCAAAGGGGAGATTCGCATTGTGCTTTCTCTCACCACCGATCTCCTTGATGAAGTGGTAGTGACAGCTTTGGGTATTTCTCGAAGCGAGAAATCTCTCGGTTACGCGGCTACTCAGGTGGATGCCGGGGAGATTGAGCGCGCTCGCACTTCGAATGTCATGGAGGCTCTTCAGGGTAAAGTAGCCGGTCTGCAGATACAGACCACTTCAGCCGACCCGGGTGCTGCGAACAACGTTCAGGTGCGTGGTCTCGGATCGATCAATGGCTCCAACCAACCTTTGTATGTGGTTGACGGTGTGCCTATTGCCAACTCCACTTTCAATACTCAGGGACACTCTATCGCTGCCGGTGGTGTCAACAATATTTCACCTGACGATATTGCCTCATTAACTGTGCTCAAAGGTGCTGCAGCAACCGCTCTCTATGGTAGCCGCGCCGCCAACGGTGTGATCATCATCACTACAAAATCCGGTAAGAAGAATGGCGGGAAGAATTATACCGTCACTTATAGCGGTACTGTCGAGGCAAGCCGCGTGAGCCTACTTCCTGAAATGCAGAATAAGTGGGGCCAGGGTTGGAACGGTGGCCAGACCTTCATCGAGAACGGCTCCTGGGGTCCCGCACTCGACGGTAGCACTCAGGTTTATGGTCCGATCTGGAACAATTCTCAGCTTATCCATGAATACAGCGCGAAGAAAAATAATGTGCGTGACTTCTACGACACAGGCGTGTCACAGACCCACAACGTTGCCATCAGCGGAACAAGCAGCGATGACAAGCTGACCTATTACACTTCTTACTCCTATACAGGCAACAATGGCGTGATGCCTACAGACGCTGATTCCTACAAGCGTAACACAATAGCGTTCAGAGGTTCTTTCCAACCGGAGAAGTGGTTTAAGATTTCAACGGCAATGAACTTCGCCACTTGGAAAACCAAGACCGTAGGTTCCTATCAGGGTACATCGCCTATCGATGGTGTTCTCGAGATGCCGCGCGACATCTCTATCGTGGATATGAAAAACCTCAACAGTGCATTCAATACTCCTGAGGCTTATTTCACCCCCTACGGAATCACTAACCCTTATTGGGCTATAGCCAACAATAAGAATGAACTTAACGGTAAACAGACATTCGGTAAACTTCAAGCTGACATATTCCCGGTGGATGGACTTACCCTTACCTACCGTTTCGGCTTCGACTATTCAGACTACGACCAGAAGCAGGGTTATCCTCAGATTGCTCTCGACGATGCCCTTATCAACGAAGATTACGGTTATGCTCCCAGCAATATGAACCAAGCGGGTTACGTATACTCTTATTATGCACGTCGCTACGAAATCAATAACGACTTCCTCGCTAATTATCAGAAGCTATTCCTTGACGATCGTCTTGATCTGGGTGTAACTGTCGGCATGAACCTTAACGAACGGGCCTCCACCTACATGAATGGTCAGACCGACGACCTCGCTATCAACACCGGTTTCTGGGATCTCAGCAACGGCGCGACCCGCACCACTCTCGGTGAGGGCCAGAGTAAACGCCGTCTTGTGGGTCTTTTCGGTGATGTGGCTATCGGTTGGGACAGTTTCCTCTACCTTGACATTACAGCGCGCAACGACTGGTCGTCGACGCTTCCCAAAGGCAACAACTCATTCTTCTATCCCGGTGTGACTCTGAGCGGTATCTTCTCGAAGTTTATACCTGCCAACGATGTGCTGACATTCGGCAAGGTACGTCTGGCATATGGTAAGACAGGTAACGATGCCTCACCTTATTATACAGCCACCAACTACATTCAGGCTTATACCAACGGCTACTACGGAAATTACATCATCAAATTTCCTTTCAATGCCGCCAATGCATTCATGGCCTCGGCAACTTCAGGAGCTCTCTCGCTAAAGCCTGAGATGACTTCAGAATTTGAGGTGGGTACGAATCTGAAATTCTTTAACGGAAGAATTGATATCGACGCGTCATACTATAACCGTATATCATCTGACCAGATCTTCACCCTCCCCGTGGATCCCTCTACCGGCTTCAGCTCTCAGGTGATCAACTTCGGTAAGGTGCGCAACCGTGGTGTGGAACTTATGGTGAACACCACTCCCATACAGACTCCCAACTTCACATGGGAACTCGGATTCAATTTCTCAAAGAACTACAACAAGGTACTTTCACTTCCTGAGAGCCTTGAAGGTGGAAAAGTTTCAATCTACAGTTATTCAGCCGGAAATGACGCTGTGTATATGTATGCGGAGCAGGGTAAGGAGATCGGACAGTATTACACTTACCTCCCCCAGTTCGTCACAGATGAAAACAGTCCTTATTACGGCGCTCCCATCGTTGACGCCAATGGTCAGCCCGTATTGGGCAATGATATCGAAGCCACAGGGTTCAGCATGAACCATCTTTGGACAGGTGGTCTCACAACAGCCTTTACATTCTATGGCGTGACAATCAGCGCCGCTTTCGACCTCCGTTATGGCGGCAAGATGTTCTCCCGCACAAAGAATCTCATGCAGTTCACCGGCAATGGAGTCGTGACGGAACAGAACGAGCGCCGTCCATTCATAATCCCCAACTCTGTGGTGAGAAATGCCGACGGCTCATACAGCGAGAACACAACTCCTATATATGTGGCTAACTCAAGCTTCCAGAACTATTTCAACAACTACGGTTGGGGTCACGGCGGTCTGTCATATCTCACCGACCGCACCTATTGTAAGCTTCGCAACATTTCACTCAGCTGGAGCCTTCCGAAGAAATGGATGAACAGCATGTACCTCAATGAGATCGTACTTACGGCTTATTGTAACAATCCGTTCATATGGACGGCAAAAGAGAACCGTTATGTGGATCCCGAGACCAGCACTATCGCAGGTTATGGTGACATAGCCACCGGTTTCGGCGAGACCTACTCCAAACCCTCTTGACTAACATTCGGCTTCAACATCAAAGTTTCATTCTAAAGATTCTCCGTAATGAAAAAGATATTATTGACCGGTG
>CAMWZE010000342.1 GCA_947178685.1 uncultured Porphyromonadaceae bacterium | reverse complement strand
TTTTAGGAGAGTCAGGAGCACGTTTAGACTTGCCAACGCCTGTTATTTTTGGTCTAATCTCACCCCCTTTTTCCACATACAACCCATCTCCTTGATGAATGTCGAGCTCTTGAATGATGTCGTCGTTATGAAGTGAAGCACGCTTTACAATTGTGCCTGAAAGCAATACTGGTTCAAGATTGGCTACAGGAGTTACTATGCCCATTCGTCCTGTTTCGAAAGAAACGAAACGCAAAGGCGTACATGCATTCTCAGGGTTAAATTTGAATGCAATTGCCCATCTGGGGGATTTTGCCGTATATCCCAGATTAAGTTGTTGGCGAAGAGAGTTAACTTTAAAAACCAGACCGTCGGTTGCTACAGGGAGTTCCTTTCGATGAGTATCCCAGTAATTGATGTATTCGTTTACGTCTTCAAGGCTATCAAGCAGCTTCATAGCTTTCGACACTTTGAATCCCCAACTTTCGGCAGCTTTCATATTGTCGTAATGATTGTCGGCCGGAAGATTATCGCTTAGCAGATAGTAAAACCGAGCATCAAGATGACGTTTGGCAACCTCCCGTGAATCTTGCATCTTTAATGTGCCGGAAGCGGCATTTCTCGGATTTGCAAAAAGAGGTTCCTCATTATATGCTCTCTCAGCATTCAATTTTTCAAACACTTCCCATGGCATGAGAATCTCCCCACGAATTTCGAACTCCTCAGGCCAATCACCAGGCTGAAGCTGAAGGGGAATGCTTCTTATTGTCTTGATATTGGCCGTGACATCATCACCCTGTGTGCCATCACCGCGTGTGACGGCTCGTAACAAACGTCCATTCCGATAAGTGATGGAAATAGATGTCCCATCGAATTTCATTTCGCCGACAATGCTAAATTTCTCGCCTGCAAGGGCTTTTCGAATACGGTCAAACCATTCGTCAACCTCCTCTATAGAGTATGAATTAGACAAAGACATCATGGGTCGAACGTGTGTGACATGTTCGAATCCTTTTGTCAAGTCAGATCCTACTCGCTGAGTAGGAGATAGAGGATCAGAAAATTCCGGATGCAATTTTTCGAGATCTTCAAGCTCTTTTAGCATCATGTCAAATTGCTTATCCGAGATCTCCGGATTGTTTAGGATATAGTAGTTATGATTGTGTCGATGCAGTTCATAACGTAAACTGTCAATTTTTTGTTTTATATCTTCTGCCATGGGTAATGTATTGCTAAGAGGTATTGTTTACAATACCAGATTACGAAAGAAAAGGATACTTTACGGACCATAGGAACAGCCCCTGTGGAGGCATTGAGTTTCCGGCTGAGCATCGATTCTTTTTTAAGATAATTTCCATGAAACCATCAATGGACAATTTGTCTCGACCAACATCCACAAGCGTACCGACAATAGCCCTCACCATGTTCCTAAGAAATCTATCGGCTGTTATAGTGAAGACAATTCCATTACCCATCAGAGAACCAATATCAACCGTTGAGTCTGTCGGAGACCAGAAAGCTTCCCTGACATCGCAAATATTTGTCTTATTGTCGGTGTGAAGTTTTGCGAAGGATGTGAAATCATCTGTATTAAGCAGGATTTTGGCAGCTTCATTCATTTTCTCGATATCGAGAGCTGAAGGGGAATACCAACACAGCGAATTCATGAAGGGAGTTTTGTCATAGGTAATAAAATACTTATATGACCTTTCACATGCATCGAATCGCGCATGTGAATTATCAGCCACACGGAATATTTCGTAAATGGCTATATCCTTCCCTAAAAGTCGATTCAAAGAAATAATAATTTTTCCGATTTCCGAGCCGCGAGTTATAGTCTCTATCGATAAAGGAAGATCAAAGTGTGCATACATCTCACGTGCATGCACACCGGCATCGGTGCGTCCGGCTCCGGTGATGGAAACCGGCATACGCAACACGATAGCCATTGCCTCTTCGATTTTCTGCTGAACGCTTATAGCAGATGGTTGTGATTGCCAACCATGATAAGCAGCTCCGTTGTAAGCGAGTCTGACGAAATATCTCATTGTTAATCGCGCTCAAGGTAAGTTATACCGTAAAGACCCGATTTATAGTTGTTGAGGAATTGTCGACCCTCTTCTGCAGATATTATGCCTTGTTTCATCTTTGCCGACACCCATGTTTCCAGTTTTCTCACAAGTTTTTTCGGACTGTATTCTACATAATCAAGAACATCTGCTACCGGTTCTCCGTCAATAATCTGCTCAATCTCATACGAGTCTTTATTAACAGAGATATGCACCGCACTGGTGTCTCCAAAAAGATTATGCAGGTCACCAAGGATCTCTTGATATGCACCTACCAAAAAGACCCCTATGTAGTATTTGTCATTCTGTTTGAATGTATGGATGGGGAGAGAATAAGACATTCCTTGAGGAGATACAAAACGATTTATCTTACCATCGGAGTCGCATGTTATATCCTGGATTGTGCATCTACGGGTTGGTTTCTCATCGAGTCTCTGGATAGGCATGATAGGAAACAATTGGTCAATTGCCCATGAATCAGGAAGACTTTGGAAAAGGGAGAAATTGCAGAAATACTTTTCAGGCAGCATACGATCGACTTTACGGAGTTCTTCCGGTGGATGCTTCATGCTCTTGGTTAAGTCGTTAACGTCTCGAGCAACAGACCAGAACAGTTTTTCAATCTGTGCTCGTGTGCGCAGATCAAGCAAACCTAAACTAAAGAGCTCAAGAGCCTCTTCCCTGATCTGCAGAGCATCGTGCCAATCCTCAAAAAGAGTGGAGGCATTTATGCGGTCCCAGATGTTATATAGTTCTTTGGCCAGTTCATGGGCATCCTCATTAATCACTTCATTATCGTTCCATAGGGGTAACTGAGTTGTCTCCAGCACCTCTATGATTAACACAGAATGGTGTGCGGTAAGAGAGCGTCCGCTTTCTGTAATGATATTTGGATGAGGTAGATTATTTTTGATGCATACATCAACAAGGGCTGAGACAGAGTCATTTACATATTCTTGTATGGAATAGTTCATAGAGTTCTCTCCCATAGAAGAACGGGTTCCATCATAGTCAACTCCGAGACCTCCACCAATATCAACAAATTCAATGGAGAATCCCATTTTCGAAAGTTGCACATAGAACTGCATGGCTTCTCTGAGTGCATTCTTAATGCGTCGTATCTTTGTAATCTGACTCCCAATATGGAAATGGATGAGTTTAAGGCACTGGGTCATGTTGTTTTTCTCC
>CAMWZE010000341.1 GCA_947178685.1 uncultured Porphyromonadaceae bacterium | reverse complement strand
AACGAGAACAGTGTCAGAGTCGGCTGCACATTAGATTTAGAGCTACGGAATGTCGTTGGCGATATTAGCGATTTTCTCGCGGCGAACGTTCACCATGCGTTCGTGGTTCGGGCCGTCGGTGGAGATGACGGATGTATTGAAATCCTTCTCAAGACCTCCTACGCGGTGCATCCCCTTTTCCATTCCGGGGACAGCCCAATAGCGCACGAGGCTTTCCGCGTCGCGGTCGAAAGGCTTCCAGCCGTTCTCGAGCTGTTCGGGAGTGACGAAATTGGGCTTTATTTCCGGGAAATCCTCCTCTTCAGGTATTCTCCAGGCAGATGAACCGTTGGCAATGAAAGCATCGGTCAGGAGGATAACGGGAGTCATATGCTCCACAGCTATACGGGCAGCCTCGAAAGCCATGGTGAAACAGTCTGTAGGACTTGCGGCAGCGAGCACACAGAGCGGGCTTTCACCATTGCGGCCGTAGAGCGCCTGCATGAGGTCGGTCTGTTCTGTCTTGGTGGGGAGGCCGGTGGAAGGACCGCCACGCTGCACATCGATGATCACGAGTGGGAGCTCAGCCATCACTGCCAGACCGATACCTTCGCTCTTGAGGGCGAGACCGGGGCCGGAGGTTGAGGTCACGGCGAGATGACCGGCGTAGGAAGCGCCGATTGCCGAGCAGACGCCGGCGATTTCATCTTCCATCTGGCAAGCCTTCACGCCAAGGTCCTTGCGTTTCGCAAGCTCGTGGAGGATATCTGTGGCCGGGGTGATGGGGTATGAACCGAGGAAGAGGGGACGTCCACTCTTTTCGGAAGCCATGATGAGGCCCCATGCAGTGGCAGTGTTGCCGTTTACGTCGGTATATGTGCCCGGTTTAGCCTCGTCAGATTCGATGCGGTATGTCGGCATGGAGGCGTGGGTGTTGTGGCCATAATCCCATCCGGCATGTATCACCTTTTCGTTTGCTTCATAGACAGCGGGTTTCTTGGCGAATTTCGCTTTCAGTTTGGCGAGCACTTTGTCGACCGGGCGGTCGAAGAGCCAGCAGACAAGACCGAGGGCAAGCATGTTCTTGCATTTCATGATGGCCTTGTTGTCCATGCCTGTGTCGGCGAGAGTATGTTTGAGAAGCGTGGTCATCGGCACGAGCATGATGTGCTCGGGGTCTATGCCGAGTTCAGCCACGGGATCGTCGGTCTGATAGAGAGCCTTCTTAAGGTTGGCCGGGGTGAAAGAGTCGGCGTCGCAGATGATGATGCCCCCTTTCTTGAGATATTTCAAGTTGGTCTTGAGAGCTGCGGGGTTCATTGCCACGAGCACATCGGCATGGTCGCCGGGGGTGTGTACGTTTTTACCTACGCTGACCTGGAATCCGGAAACACCGCTGAGAGATCCCTGCGGGGCACGGATTTCAGCCGGATAATCGGGGAAGGTGGAGATGAGGTTACCTTCGCCTGCAGAGACATTGGAGAAGATATTGCCTGCGAGCTGCATGCCGTCGCCGGAGTCGCCCGAAAAACGGATGACTACCTTCTCGATACTCTTTACGTTTGAAGACTGTAGCATTTTGTTGGTTAGATTTAAGTTATTGACTTATAGGGTGAGGATAAAACAAACACCCTGTTGCCTTCATGTTTATGGAAATATGTGGCAAAGTTAGTGAAAAAGTTTAGACCACAAAACAAAAACTGTTTTTTTTCAGAAAAAACTAAAAAAATCTTTTCTCCGGAAGAGCATATTTCCATGAGAAACCGGTATGAGGTGACTGACGACCTATATTTGACGAACAAAAATCCATTAATTAAGACCGCTTCCCCCATTTTTGTGGGGAGCGGTCTTAGTAGATTTTGCCGTAGTTGCCGCGGTCGAGGGAACGATAGCCGATGGCTTCTGATATGTGGTCGACACGAACGTCCGGGGAGCCATCGAGGTCGGCGATCGTGCGGGCCACACGCAGGATGCGGTCGAAAGCACGGGCTGACATGTTCAGTTTGGTCATGCGGTCTTTAAGCTTTGCAAGCCCGGCTTCATCGGGCCACGCATATTTGTGGAGGAGGCGGGAATTCATCTGTGCATTACAATATATACCTTTCTCATCCTTGAAACGCAATTGCTGCACACCTCGCGCAGCCATGACCCGCTCGCGAATCTTCAGGCTGCTTTCAGCCGGAGTCGTATCTGCCATGTCGTCGAAACTGACGGGCTGAATCTCTACCTGAAGGTCGATGCGGTCAAGGAGCGGGCCGGAAATACGGTTCATATATCTTGTGACGGCTCCCGGCGGGCAGGTGCAAGGTTTGGAGGGATGGCCGTAATAACCGCAGGGGCATGGATTCATCGAAGCCACGAGCATGAAAGAGGCCGGGTAGTTGACCGTATATTTCGCCCTGGCCACAGTTATCACGCGGTCTTCAATCGGCTGGCGCAACACTTCCAAGACTGTGCGCGGAAACTCCGGAAATTCATCCAGAAACAAGACACCATTATGAGCCAGTGAGATTTCTCCCGGCATCGGATTGGTGCCACCTCCGACGAGAGCCACAGGGGAGACAGTGTGGTGGGGTGTGCGGAAGGGACGGCGTGTCATAAGCATGGAGCCACGCGTCAATTTCCCGGCTACAGAATGTATCTTTGTCGTCTCCAAAGCTTCTCCGAGACTGAGTGGAGGAAGGATGGAGGGGATGCGTTTGGCCATCATTGACTTTCCCGCTCCGGGAGGACCGATCATCAGGATATTATGACCTCCGGCGCAAGCCACTTCAAAAGCTCTCTTCACAGCATCCTGACCTTTCACCTCGGAGAAATCAAAATCGAAAGAGGCCGCGTCGGCGGCAAAAATCTCGCGGGTATTGATTCTGACCGGTTGAAGGTCGGAGGCATTCCCGATGAGCGACACAGCTTCGGCGAGGTTCTTCACTCCGAACACTTCTATACGATTTACGACTGCAGCCTCCGTCACATTTGCCTCCGGCACGATAAGTCGTCTGAACCCCATCTCCCGTGCCTTGACAGCCATCGGGAGAGCCCCCTTGACAGGGAGCACGGAGCCGTCAAGGGAGAGTTCGCCGAGCATCATGTAGTCAGAGAGGTTATCGGCGGGAATCATCTCATGGGCTGAGAGGACGCCGATTGCCATAGGGAGATCGAATGCCGCTCCCTCTTTCTTGATATCAGCAGGGGCGAGATTTATTATCGTGCGCCTGTGGGGGAAGGTTAACCCTGTGTGAGTCACAGCGGCCACCATCCTCTGATAACTCT
>CAMWZE010000340.1 GCA_947178685.1 uncultured Porphyromonadaceae bacterium | reverse complement strand
TCCCCAGATCTTTCACAAGAGCATACCCCCCCTCTCCATCGGCAGCGACTACATAAGCCTGAAGACCCAATGGGTCTTGATTAATTTCGATGAGCTCCGGATTAGTAAGCAATGATAAAGTAGAATCGTCAATTCCATTCATGTCACACCCGATAAGCAACGGCGAAGCCATTATACACCACATTCCGAAATGCGTAGCATCTTCATCCGGGGTCAAGCCTCGCCCCACCTCAAGCATATCCATATCATTATAATGGCCTCCTGTGGCGAAAGCCGAAAGATATAGATTGCGTCTGATAATGTTCCTTACGGCTCCCCATGAAGCATTTATATCGGGACTGATTCGCCATGAAGCTGCCACTTCGGGAGCCCATGTGCCGGGGAATGCCCAACGGCACATATTGATTCTTACAGGACGACCCGTGGCTCGGATAGCGGCTGCTATCTCTCCATAACGTTCACGTTCGGGAAGATCGAGCTGATCGTTCTCACCGTTACCTCCACAATAGTCTATCTTGATAAAGTCAAAACCACATTTTTTGAAAAAGAAATCGGCATCAGCTGAATCGTGTCCATACATACCGGATCCTCGACCCAGCGAGTCTGCATTCCAAAGAGACCCACAGGTATTGGGTCCGGCATCCGAATATATACCGGCCTTAAGACCCAAAGCATGTATATGGTCCACCACCGGTTTAAGTCCTTTTGGAAACTTATAAGGGTGCACTTTCAGATTTCCCGCTTCATCACGGCCATAGAAATATCCATCATCAATATTTATATGGTCATATCCAGCGTCACGCAATCCTCGGGCCACCATTGCATCGGCCTGGGAGCAGATAATACTGTCAGAAATAGCTATGCTGTAAGTGTTCCACGAGCTCCAGCCCATAGTAGGAGGCTCAATCTTAGACTGTGCATCCACAGGCAGATCTTCTGTAGGCTGAATAGCACGGCCACTATCCGCCTGAGCACATATAAATATGGACAGCCCAAAGCAACAGCCCAAAATACGTTTTTGAGAAAAAAGGTGTTTCATGTAAAAATCAGGTTAACATAGATTCATTCAATGAGCAAATTGAGTGAGGTGAATAGATGATTTCACTGTGCTTATTGATCGAACTTTATATTCCCTACATTCCTTACTATGGAATGCATCATATATTTTTTGTCTTGAAAGCCAAAACTCTGTCGGGATTTGAGTAATTCGCTCAAATGCAGTGGCCAACTCATAAGAAATAGGCTGAGTTCCCTTGGTTATTTCTAAAATAAGTTGCTCCGGACGTTCAATTTTCATAGCAAATTCTTCTATGCTCATATCCATCTCTCGAAGTTTAGCCATGAGGGTACATCCCGGAGGAGTGACACTCTGAGGGTTATACTGATTCCTTTTTTTCATCAGGGCTCATTCAAGGTTTGTAACTTTTCAGAAAGTTAAAAATTTAACTCTAAGTATACAAATTAATTTCATATATCTTTAATGCTAAATCTTCACCCCATGCTTAATTATATAGTTTTCCACGTCATAGCAGATAGTTACTTGGGATCTGCAAAGTTTTACCAATTACGGGGTATCATTATAGAGAGACGAACTTTGACTCCTTCAACCAAAAGTGCCTGCAAGACGTTTTATAAGTGAATTAATTATGTCCGGCAATCTGCGTCGGAACAAATATTTTACCATAAAAAACAATTATTTTGAATTACAAAGAAGAAATATCGTCAGCTCCTGTCGTTTTGGTTGAATTTTACGCAACCTGGTGCCCTCACTGCCAGAAAATGATGCCAATTATGGACGACATAAAGGCTCTCCTCGCCGACAATCTGAAAGTACTACAGTTCGACATCGATAAAAATGAGGATCTTGCCGACGAAATGAAGGTGAAATCTCTTCCGACATTCATCCTTTATGACGGCGGCAAGGAAGTGATGCGCGAAACCGGAGAAATGCCCGGTGAAGTGCTCCTCCAAAAGATCCAGAAAGCAATAGAATAATCTCATCGGCATCTTAAAAATGTCGTGACTATAAATATGGCTGTGGCTAAATTAACGGCCTCACCAAATCAAAGGGGCATGGCACACCATGTCCCTTTGTATATATAATTATCACCCTATAGCACCTTTATCGACATGTCAAACCAATCTCGACTAAAATCTCATTATAAATCGCCTGATACATCACTGCTCAGCAGTTGGCTTACTCTCCTTGGCGTACCTCATACACATGCCTATACCCTCAAACGTGAACACGACATGCCTTTCAAGACATGGTTCGGTTTATCCAGAGCATTACAGGAGTATGGCGTGGAGTCGGAAGCTTATCTTCTATCCGACATGAGTCAACTTAAAAATATCCCGCTCCCATTTATCGCCCACACCACAGGTGCCGATGGTGGCAATATCATAGTAACTGCCATCAACGACGATAAGGTTGATTATCTCAGTCTCGGTGAAAAGCGATCCATCGACTTCAAGAGCCTTACCGAAGCTTTAGACGGCAATGTATTCCTATCTTATGTGAAGGAGGGTGCAAAGGAACCGGATTACGGTTTACACCGTCGCCTCGAATTCTTCAACAGTTCGAAAAAGTGGGTGCTCATGCTCTGTATGGCGGCACTGTTCCTTTTTGCGTTTATCTACAATGGACTCTACCGCGACATCTCCGCTTATTTCATCGCAGCGATTGACCTGGGCGGTCTTTACGTCACATACCTGTTGGTTCAGAAGTCATTGAAAATCCATAATCCCAAGGCCGACCGATTCTGCGGTGTGCTTCAGGCAGGTGGCTGCGACGATATCCTGGCAACCTCCGCTTCAAAGTTCTTCGGGCTATTCGGATGGAGCGAAGTGGGTTTCTCCTACTTCTCCGTCAGCCTTCTGGCTCTCCTGATGTTCCCGGCCTCACTGCCATCTCTGGCATTGTGCAATATGTGCTGTCTTCCGTTTACCGCATGGAGCATATGGTATCAACGATTCCGTGCAAAACGTTGGTGCACACTATGCGTTACTGTTCAGTGCTCCCTTTGGCTCCTGTTCTTCGCATACCTACTCGGCGGTTGGGTTAAGCAGGCCTTACCTGTAAGCATTGATTTCTTCGTCTTGGGTGTAACCTACGTCGGCGTAATGCTGCTCATCAACGCACTCATGCCGCTCGTACAAAGACCATCTGTCAACGCCAACCAATAAAACCAGAGTCCGGTTATCTTACTTTGACAAAATTATTAACTCATAAACCCCAACCCAAGCTATGGC
>CAMWZE010000339.1 GCA_947178685.1 uncultured Porphyromonadaceae bacterium | reverse complement strand
TAGATAGCTTAGTGATAAAAATTGATTTATAAGTCAATTTTATTGTACGAATGTATCAATATTTGTAAACAAACATTGTTATAATATAAACGTACAATCAAATGGAGATTATCGGCATATATCCTCCCTATCTTTACGCGGTGAAATATTCAGGTGATAATCTGAATATTTATAGATTGACAATCAAAAATCTAACTGACGATGAGTATCTTGAAAACTTCTTCAACACATTCAAGGATAAGATTGGAGATTATTTGATTACTACCACGGGATATTCTCGTGATGAGATAGAGGAGTATGAAGCCGAGACCAATGATCAGATGATTGATATCAGCGAAGAGCTGAAGCAAATCTGCAACGATTTACGGTCAGGAAAACTATCAGATTTTCAAGGTTAGTTCAAACCACATTCGAAATATGATTTTTCCATTCCTCCGGATGGTGGTGGTAATAGTCAAGCATATGGTGTGAGTTACTTGCCGGTGAAATGCTATGGCAGTGGGAGGCCATCTTTGGTAAGACTATATGCCATAGAGCTTAGCTACGATTGTTACCTGATAATCTTTGGAGGAATAAAGATTACAAAAACAACAGAGGATTGTCCTGCATTTGATAGTGAAGAGTCTGTGACTACTTTGGAGACTGAGATAAGGAGGCGACTGCACATGGTCTGTAACTTTCTTAAGGAAAACAATATAGTGGACAGGCAAGGTTTATTAGATTATATGGAAGAAGATCATGAGTAAGAGTAATTTAGATTCGTTTGTTAAAGATTCTTCTGATAGTTGCAAAGTTACTCGGATGCATGTTGATCTCGATAGATTTAAGGAGATCTCAAAGCCGGAAAGTGAATGTGAGTTGGCTGTCGAGAAAGAGTTGAATGAAAATGGAGACCTTTATAAGGCGTCGATGAGAATAGCCATGAAGGTAAAACGAGCTCTGCGTATTGCAGGTATTACGCAGGCTGTTTTAGCGGAAAAAATGGGGATGGATCCAGCTGTGATAAGTAAGAGTTTGAACGGCAAGGCGAATCTTGAGCTCAAAACTTTGGTGAAACTTGAAAAGGCATTAGGCATAACCATTATAGACAGGTCGATATCCAAGCCTCTCCAACAACCTATTTACTCTTTTAAGGTCTTTACAAAAAGGAAGGATATGCAAGTGGTATCTGTTGCATACTTGCAATCAGAGTGTTTTAAGAGAGAGGTAAAGAGAGATGTGAAACAATATTTTGTTAATCAACCTAAACGTAACAAGGTTTACCTTTATAATGTAGGAGTAGCATCGCCAAAGAAGAAGGAGGAGTATTTAAATAATGCAGGCGTGTAATACACTGTAGCAAGATATTATCAGTATGGAAACAGCATTTAAGTTCAGAATAGTAGAAATTTCAATACCTCAATTCGCTACGTTCGAATCGGATTTTAATTCCAACGTAGAGGATGTTGAATTTGAAACCAACTATTCATATGGAATTAAGCCGGAGGATAGATTATTTATTGCAATACTTTCGATTTCGTTTTTCCAAGAAAAAAGGATTGTAGTAAAAATCGAAGTAAATGTTACGTTTGAATTGGACAAAGATACATTTGATTCCTATATGTATGCGGATAAATTTTGTATGTCTGCACAACAACTAAAGATCTTTACATCAATTCTTTATGGTTCTTCCAGAGGGGTGCTGGCCGCAAAACTGGAAAACTCTTCCCTTAAGAATATCATATTACCATTGGTTGATTTGGATGATGTAATGACTCATCCTTTGGAAATACACTTATCTTAGCCTCCTGAAAGACGGATTGGAATTGAGGCTATTGGGTTGCAGTTTACTATGTATCAGAACCCCTTTGTAGTCAGATGTCCGAATAGGAACTCTCTTTTCAATACGATAGGGGGTATCCCGACAATAGAGAAGAAGTGATGATGGTCTGAATGTGGTGTCTATATAAGAGAGATGTAACATGAAACCGCCGTATGCCGAACGGCACGTACGGTGGTGTGAGAGGAAAGGAAACGAAAGTAGGTCAGAAAACTTTCGTTTCCCGACCTACTCGATATGTGGAATACGACCGGAGCTTCTTGTAGGAGACTAACGATACGACATTAATTTTGGAGGATCAGATATGATCAGATCACGTTTGGAGAGGTGTGGGAGATTATTCGGAAAGACGAAATTCAAGCCATGTCCATGATTCATCGTGACGTGCATCAGGTAGAGTTTCTATCTTCAGGATCAATGATCAGCGACCGCTCTTTGCTCTCGTCACCTACCGGACCTCCTCTCCAGTTATCTTTCAACGAGGAGCGTATTGTCACCGGGACGAAACTTTCCATTCCGGGCCATCCATTGTCTTCTATGGTCACTACAATTGAGTCGCCGAGTATAAGGGATGTGGGCATTCCGTCTCGTGAACCTTTTCTGAATGAGATGGTCTCGGGTTGATCCCAGGAGTAGCCTTTATCGAATGACTGGAACAGCTGGATACATTGCTCCGCCGGATTATATCTTATTTTGATTTCGTGCCGTTCTACGGTAGCCATATATTTATTCGGTATCTTTGCTGGGGCAAAGATACCAGATCAGCGGCGGTTGACAAACACTTTCTTATT
The DNA here is from genome assembly GCA_947178685.1 of uncultured Porphyromonadaceae bacterium. The sequence goes on along the minus strand of CAMWZE010000339.1, from coordinate 643 downwards.
TCCGATCATATAGATACCATGAGGGAGACGGGCAGCGAGTTCGGATGCTTTGCCGAGATAGACGCCCGTGATGGTGAAGATGGAATCGTCGGTGAGAGAAGGATAGTCTATGATGTCGCCGACAGCGGCGTTATCACCCTCTTGCGAGAGATGCCACACTGCCAGCATGGCGTATTCCGAGGCGAAGGAGAATTGATGGAAACCTTTTGTCACTGTCTCCGTGCCCCAGCCGTTGAGGAGCTTTATCGGAAGCATATTGCCTCGGTTGTGGTTGATGAAAGCATAATCGAGGTTGGTCTGGAAGGAGTTTAATGCATTTTTGGCAGAGGTGTTGCCGATGTAGGGATAGGCATCTACATATGATCGCATCAAGACATCGTTAAACCAGGTGTTGAAGCCGTTTTGTGCTGTCTCATCTGTCGTGAACTCGTAGGTGTTATACTTCCTTGTATATTTCGCAAACTCGAGAAAAGCTCCCTGCGAGCTTTTCTCGATATCGGCGAGATAGATGGCGTCATTGGTGGCTTTGTAAAGTTCGGCACCACCCGATATCATGGTGCCGGTGTTGTAGCTGAAGAATTGTCCTGTCGCACCGCCGCAGTCTACATGTTGACGGTAGCCACGCTTCACGATGATTGTGTTG
>CAMWZE010000338.1 GCA_947178685.1 uncultured Porphyromonadaceae bacterium | reverse complement strand
CGGTTATATCATTCCATGTCAGCTCGGCGCTGCTCAGCGTGAGATACTTGTCTGAATTCCACAAAAGGGAAGTAGTCTCATTGTTGAGGTCAGCCAGAGTCTGGGTGTCATTTCCTCCGCTCATCTTTGAGAAGACCGGTAGGTTGGCGACAAACACAAACTTTGCGGAAGACTTTTTGTCGATAATCTTCTTCGGCATGGGAGTAGACCCGGTATAGACAGACCCGGAGGAGGTCAAATCTATCTCCAGTTTGTCAAGCAATTTATTGTTGTCAGAAGAATCGTAAACATACATCCACACGCTCTTCATTCCGTCTGTGGGCTGATCATCCGCACGGGTCACAGTCTGCATCTGGGCCATATTGAAGACAAGATGCAGATTGCCGTCGCTATCTAACTCGCCTCCGTTGAAAGGGGAGGAGAAATCATCGCTGCATCCTGACAATGCCAGGAGAGCAACCATATATGTCAGAAATCTTTTTATCATTGTTTATGTGAGTGTTAGCATTAAATTATTGAGCGATGATTCAGGTGTATTTGGTGATATCCCAATCTGATCCGTTCCACTTATATTTATATCCTGAACTGAAGTCAAGATCTTTGCTTTGACCCTCTTTCTTACCCGGGTTAAGAATCAGGCCGGTATATTTGATGTCAGTCTCATACTTCCATATATTACCGGATACCTTTGTCATCGGTACCCCGGGGAAAGTTGCATTCTTATTACTACCCTCCCAGCAATAGGCATGCGGGGTAGTCCAACCGGCAACATCCTCATAATATATTACATATTTCTTTGACTGAACATCGTTCTGAGTGCCGTCAGGTGTATTGGTGAAATACTTCTTTCCATCCGCAAGATTGAAATAACCTGTTTTATCAGGATAGTCGAAAAGAGGAATACCAACCTCATTAGCCTCAGGATATCGTCTGCTATTCCAATCATCTGCCAAATCTGATCCATCATTTCTATCATGGAGGTCGGTGAACATTATGAGTGCCTTACCGGGGGTAGCTACATTTGTCAATTCAAATCTATACCAATCTCCGTCCTTAATCATCGCGATACCGGGCCAAAGGGGATTATATGATGAATTGGTGCATTTATCGCAGACACCCCTTAACTCCTCTCTCCAGGCGCTACAGAAATCCATATCCTTGTGATATCTATCGTTGGATAATTTGTTGGATGCATTCCAGGAATTTTCATCGGTTCCCATACCGTCCTCAAACGCAAAGAATCCCTGAGCATATCCGCAGTTATAGTCAGGATTCATTGTCAGATCCAATGCAGATTTGTTTATCCAATAATCCCATCCTTTGAATGCGATTTTCCCGGTGAAACAATATTCAAGGGCAGCCCATGCTCCATCGGTTTTGTAATATCCGATAGGCATTCCGGCAATATCGTATTGCTTGCCGTCGAAAGTTTGGGTATAGTGATGGTTGCCGGGGAATTCAAGACACTGATAGACGTAGATGTGAGGATTCTTCCAATCGCTCGGTGCCTTGAAGTAGATGATATAATTATCTGACGAACGCTGAGTCTTTATCTTTACAGTCTTTGCCTTATCCGTTTTCCCCTCAGGGGTAAAGGTGAGGGTCAACTCATGGTCTTTGTCAGACCAGAAGGTATTTCCGTCGTTAAGGCCGGTATAGATAAGATAATATTCATGACGTCCACTTTCGGGTTTTTCTATTTCAGAATTGAAGTTTACCTTCACATACTGATTGTTGGCATCCTTATATGCGAGATAGAGGAGATCGCTTGTATTTCCGGACACACCTAACTCATCCCATTTTATAGCAGTGATCGTGTAATTGTCAAAGTTGGTCTTCACTGTTATCGGGAAAGGTTCGTTAATGTTGTCGTAATGACCGGATGACAATTGCTCACGCACGTTAATGGTGATTTCCTCCGGCTCTACAGTAAGGAAAGGATCCAGACTGAGAGGGAAAACTGTCACTTTCTTATTTATATTCCCCGCCTGAATATGGAAATAGTTATACTCATTGCTGGGATTTGAAGTATTATTTGTGGCGTCGGTAATTTCCTTACACTCATCAGCGGAAAGCTTTGAGTTGACTGTTATCTCGATCTTACCGTTTACTTCTTTGAAATCGTAGATGGGAATTTCCTCATAAGTACCATCTCCATTGTTTCTTCTGTAGACTGCCGACTTATATTTCAACTCACGTACGTTTGTCTCGTAAGTTATGTAGCTGGGCTCACCTGACTCCACATTCACAGTAGTCTTATCAATGTAGAGGAAATTGGGGCCGTGGAGGTCGTAGATGAGTTGCTGGGTGGTGAAGTCTTGGATGACGAATTTGAGTTCGGTTGTCTGGAGGGAGGTGGCGAGGAGGGTGAGGTCGTAGAATTTGCCTCGGTCGAGGGTGCTGGAGGGCTTGTTGTCGCTGGTGCCTTCGATGAGTTTTACTTCGTAGGGGTTGTCGCTGGTGCCGTCTACGAGTCCGGCGAGGTGGAGGGTGGTGCGGGCATCCGTCTTCTTGTTCTCGGGGAGGTAGACGATACCTTGCCATGCACGGCGGCGGTCATTGTCGGTCCAGTTGCCGTTGTGCGCATTGAGGCCGGGGGTGGCTACGTGTTTGTCGTTTGTGCCTGTCCCGGGATAATTTGTACCTACTGCATTATATTTTTCGAAGGTTTCACCTTCGGGCCATTCGGAGCGGGTCAAAGTTATATCTTCGGAGTCAGAGATAGGGGTGCCCTCGTAATTTGCACCGAGCAGGTTGATTCCGCTTGCGATGTTCGATACGGGTGCTCCGTCGAAGTCGAGGAAGTGGTTTGCGCCGAACTGATCGAAAGAGTGACCTTTGGGGGTCTCGGTGTTGTCGAAGAGGACGGTGTAGCGAACCTTAGCGCACTGGAAGCGGAGGTTGCAGGCGAGAGAGGTAAGATCTTTTTGGAGGACGTCAAACTCACCATTAGTTGCACCGTCAACGTCTTCGGGGAGACACAGCATGGGGAGATGGCCGGCTTCGAGCGGACCATTGAAGTTCAGGGTGATTCCCTTAATCTGCTCTTCGGTGAGATTGTCGTCTAAAACCAAATTTGAGTTATATTCCTTGAGGTTACCGAGAACATAGAGTTTGTACTTACCCGGAATCATCGGGATATGGTAGTAAGTTTCGGTATTGTTCTCGGTAGGTATAATTCCGGCATATATTTTATTCCCGTTTTCGTCAAGACAGGGGAGATTCTGGTAAGCGTCACCGATTGTGTTTTTATCA
>CAMWZE010000337.1 GCA_947178685.1 uncultured Porphyromonadaceae bacterium | reverse complement strand
CAATAACCTATACCAACAATTATGAAACTATCCTATCTGTTTGCAGGCGTTGCCACTCTCGGCCTCCTCGCTTCTTGCGGCGAGAAAAAAGCCTCTTCAAACATCATCGAGACTGAGATTCCCGAGCGTCCCGCCGGACAGACCGACATGATCGGATTCGCTGCTGAGCCGATCGACACAGTGCGAGTTGGCTTCATCGGACTTGGAATGCGTGGTCCTGACGCTGTAGAGCGATTCACTTACATCCCGGGCACAAAAGTCGTGGCTCTCTGCGACATTGACTCCGCCCGCGTGGAATCTACCCAACAACTCCTTGACAAGGCCGGCAAACCTCGCGCAGCCGCCTACTATGGTTCGGAAGATGCATGGAAACAGCTCGTTGAGCGCGATGACCTCGATCTCATCTATATCGCCACCGACTGGAAGACTCATGCACCAATGGGTCTTTACGCCATGGAGAATGGCAAGCACGTGGCCATCGAAGTGCCTGCTGCCACTTCTCTTGAGGAGATCTGGGATCTCGTAAATACTTCAGAACGCACACGCAAGCATTGCATGATGCTCGAAAACTGCGTGTATGACTTCTTTGAGCTTAACACTCTCAATATGGCCCAGCAGGGTCTCTTCGGTGAGGTGCTCCATACCGAGGGCAGCTATATCCACAATCTCAAGGAGTTCTGGAACGAATACTGGAATAACTGGCGTCTCGACTTCAACCAGACCCATCGCGGCGACGTCTACCCCACTCACGGGTTCGGTCCCGCTTGTCAACTTCTCGACATTCACCGTGGCGACAAGATCAATACTCTCGTAGCTATGGATACCAAAGCTGTAAACGGTCCTGCTGCAGTGAAAGCTCAGACCGGCAAAGAGCCTGAGTCTTTTGCCAACGGCGACCACACGATGACCATGATGCGCACCGAGAACGGCAAGACTATCCACATCCAGCATGATGTAGTTAACCCTCGCCCCTACTCTCGCATGTATCAGCTCACCGGTACAAAAGGATTCGCCAACAAGTATCCCCGTGCCGGTTATGCATTCGAACCCGAGCAGATGGATTCAACTCTCGTGCCCGACCATGAGGATCTCAACGCTCACAAATGGATCACCGACGCTCAGCAGGAGGCTCTCGTGAAGCAGTACACCCATCCTATTATCACAGAGGTTGGTGAGCTTGCCAAACAAGTTGGCGGACACGGTGGCATGGACTTCATCATGGACTACCGTCTCGTCTACTGTCTGCAGAACGGTCTTCCACTCGACATGGACGTTTACGACCTTGCAGAGTGGAGTGCTATGGGTCCCCTCAGCGCTATCTCAATCGAGAATGGCTCTGCTCCTGTAGCCTTCCCTGACTTCACCCGTGGTGGCTGGAACAAGGTGCAGGGCTACCGTCACGCCTACAAGAAATAATCAGGCATATAGTTCCTGACTTTATCAAGGTGGATGTGTTACGAAATCATTTCGTGACACATCCACCTCCTATTATTAACCTTACCCATTGTAGCCGCAACACCCTATCCGCAATAACAGAGACACTTTATCAGCCGTAACTGCAACTTCATATCCTCCGTAACCGGGACATATTATCCGCAAAAAATGAGGTTACTCTTTAGAAATTAGGCGCACTACGAACTATATAAGAGAAATCTGTGTTTGAATTTATATCCCCTCCTCTTCATTGCGATGTATGAAAAACACATAAATATCAGTGCCTATGGAATGGTTTATACAGACATGCCGCGACAATCCCGCTATTCCGCTGTTTCTTACAATCGGTCTCGGATTCTTCATCGGTCGGCTAAAATTCAAAGGGTTCTCTTTAGGAACCGTAACTTCAGTTCTCTTAGTGGGCGTCATAATCGGACAAATGGATATAGACATTCCCGGCCCGATCAAAAGCGTATTCTTCCTCCTCTTCCTTTTTGCAATCGGCTACAGCGTAGGTCCACAGTTTTTCCGTTCCCTGAAAGGAGACGGTCTTAAGCAGGTGTTGTTTGCCTTCTGCGAATGTCTGCTTGTGCTTCTCTGCACATGGGGAGCTTGCAAAGTTGTGGGCTATAACGTGGGTGAGACGCTCGGTGTGTTTGCCGGATCACAGACCATTTCCGCTGCCATAGGTGCCGGTATGGACACAATGAAATCTCTCAAAGCCACTCCCGAACAGATAAAGCAGTGGAGCGACATAATACCTGTCACATATGCCGTTACCTACATTTTCGGCACAATAGGTTCAGCCTGGCTTCTCAGCTGGCTCGGTCCCAAGATGCTCGGTGGCATCGACAAGGTGAAAGCCGATACAAAGGCTTTGGAGAAGGAGATGAACTCGGGAAGTCTTAACCTTGACCCCGGATTTATCAATGCCAACCGCCCCGTCGCATTCCGTGCCTATAAGATTACTTCTGATCATTTCAATACACCGCAGTCTGTAACCGATCTTGAGAAATATCTTATGGATCAAGGGAAACGACTCTTCGTGGAGCGAGTGCGTCAGAACGGTGAAATTGTTGAAGTTTCCCCGAATCTTACCATCTCAAAAGGTGATGAGATAGTGCTCTCCGGCCGACGCGAGTATATCATCGGCGACGAGCAATGGATCGGACCGGAAGTAAATGATGCCGAACTCCTTAACTTCCCGGCTGAGCAGATCGACGTGATGATAACTGCTAAAACTGTCGCCGGGATGACCGTGGAGCAACTTCGCTCACAGAAGTTCATGTATGGCATCACAATAAAATCTATCGACCGTAGCAATGTGGCCATTCCCGTCTATGCCAAGACAGAACTACATGCCGGCGATAAACTTACAATCGTAGGTCTTGAGAGAGAGGTGGATGAGGCAAGCAAGAAGCTCGGTTATGCCGACCATCCTACAACTGCCACAGATATGATAATCGTAGGATTCGGTATCGTCATCGGTTGTCTTGTAGGCGTTCTTGCCATTCACATCGGCGGTATCCCCATCAGCCTCTCCACCAGCGGAGGTGCCCTGATATCCGGTCTTGTATTCGGATGGCTACGTTCCCGCCATCCCTCTTTCGGTCAAATTCCGAAACCGGCCCTCTGGGTATTCAATAATGTAGGCTTGAATATGTTTATCGCAGTGATCGGCATTACATCCGGTCCTACCTTCGTGAGCGGACTTAAAGAGGTGGGATGGCCTGTGCTTGTAGTAGGAATCTGTCTCGTATACCCATCTCCGAGCCCACGCGCCATCTCAGGCTCTCGTATGCCGTCTTCTGCGTGAAAAAAAA
>CAMWZE010000336.1 GCA_947178685.1 uncultured Porphyromonadaceae bacterium | reverse complement strand
CTGGATGGCTTTTCGGAGGAAGTAGCGGCGTTAGCTGCAGGTGAGGTCAGCAGACCTGCGAGTGTGATGACGAGGGTCATCATCAGGAAAGTGATTTTTTTCATCTTTTTGTTTTTTTGTGATTTTATTAAAGTTTGTCTTGTTGACGCTGCAAAATTACATTGCCGAACGTAGGTGACCAAATAATCGGATGCGGGATGTATGGGAAGACGGTTTGGATGTATGAGTCCGTATCAAAAGCTACTCATTGTGCTGTCGGGAACCAATTAATCTCACATCTCGACGAGTTTTCCGACCATAGAAGAGATCTAAGTAGTCGATAAGAACTTTTGAGTTGGCCAAATTGTTTTATTATCAACACTAAGACAATAAATTATGAATAAAAAGATTGATGGAATGCTTACGCAAGCGGATAATGCGATACTTGTTGTCGATATGCAGAACGATTGGGTTCTTCCCTCATCTCCGCTTCATGTGGCAGGAGCCTATGCAACCCTTCCGGCCATAGCAAAGTTTCTTGATTATGGACGCGCAAATGGCTGGGCAGTAATCTACATATATCGTATCCATCGCCCCTCAGGAATAGATGCAGAGTTGTTCCGCAGACACTATTTTGAAGAAGGACATCCAATATGCATTGCGGGCACCCCCGGAGCTGCAATACCTGATGAAATCAAGCCAAAGCAAGGAGACATAACCATCACGAAGCAGAGATTCAGGTCATTTTTCCAGACCGACCTTGATCTGGTGCTCCGTGGCCTGGGAGTCAAGAAGGTTTTCGTCACAGGTACGCAATATCCTAATTGTATACGCTCGACGGCAGTCGATTCCATGGGTCTGGATTACAACACAACGGTAGTCACAGACTGCTGTTCAGCCGCTACCGAAGAAGTTGCGAATGCGAACATCTTCGACATACGCAATATGGGCATTCCATGTATCCCATCTTCGGAGATAATGAAGTAACGCGGTCTTATATTTTACAATTAAGCCTTAACATATGTCTTCACTGACTTATGTTAAGGCTTTTTTAGATGGCTTCCCACAAAACTTGCCACTATTGTTTAAGTCCGGAGAAGAGTTTATCCTTAAGTTTCTGGTATAGGAAAGATATACAGAGCAGAACGGCACCAAGAAGAATGAAAACGATTATTCTTCCAAGCACAGGAAGCTTCCATATATCATAAGCTACGAGTTTTATGAGGAGGATAGTGAAAAACACCAACCCTTCGACACGAAGTGCGACCTTCTTGAAATACATACCTGCAAGCATCAGCAGAGTGCCTGAAAGGATTAGAGCCACGGATAAACCGGCACTATAATATCTTGAAAGGTTAAAATTACTAAGAGCCGACATCATACACACTATCAGGAAAACGGCTGCCGTCAGAGAGTAATAGACAGTATAGCCTTTCTTTCCGGACACCGTCTTAATAGCAAATATCCTTCTGGCAAAGATCAACAAAGAGGAAGCATAAACCAGGGCGGCCAACCAGTGTATTGCTATTCCGGCACTATCAACGGGGTAAGGAAATATAGCATTCAGGGTGAAGAACAAGAGTCCGGCAAACGGAAGGAATCCTGACGAGTATCTACTGAGCCTACCAAATATGCTTACTGCAAGAATTTCCGCCATGAAAACCAGTTCGATAACGGCCGGTGACGTCATGTAGTCAAAAAGTCTGTCGAAGAATCTTATGGAGGACAGGAAGATAAAGCCACAGCCCAGATATAGGGTCAGGCCGTAAAAATTCCGACAAATTAAATTACTTACGGCAGAGATTTTATCCCAGTTGCGGTCAATTAATACGGAGATTGCAGTATAGGCCGCTCCCATGCAGAGGAATTCTGCATTTGAAGGATAGTGGGAAGAATAGTCAAATGTGAGTCGGAGAAGAGTTGCGATGGTGACGAGTGATATGCAAAAAGATGCATAAAGAAGTAGTTTCCCCTTAGTCGATATGAAAGCCACCATAAGGATTAAGGCATACAGGGAAAAAGCAACCGACTGCACCGAAAGGGTTCCGAATTGAATCGGAATGAAAAAAGCAGCGAATATCACAATTATCCACAGTGAGATAGACGCGAGGACAGAATGATAATCTTTTCGTTTGAAATAAAGTAATATAAGGAGATTTACAGCGGAAACATAGATAGGGAAGAATCCTTTCATAAAGATAAAGGGGGGAGTCGCTTCCACAAGTTTCAACGACAACACGAGATAAATCAGAGGATTGAGCACGGAGATAATCAGGAGGCAGAAAAACATAAGACCGTTCTTTTTTTCTGTCTCAAGCTCAACAGCGATTGGAAATGAGAAAAGAGTGAAGAAAAGAGTTGAGAAGCTCACAGTTGCAAGAGGGGAGACCGATGCGGTATAGCCGTATGAAATGTTCATTCCCACAATAGCCCATGTAAGAAGAATTGCAGCCACCGAAAGTTCCCACCAATGCCGTCTCATTGTAATTATGAACATAGCTATCGAGAGGAGCGCCACATATGCAAAGAGCATTATGACATTATGGCTACCAGTCGTTATGAGGAATGGTGAGACATAACTTCCAATTATTGCTATCATTGCCAGCTCACGCCTGTCATATCGGAGCGAAAGGAATATCATCATCGCAGAGAGAAACACAAACAGTCCTAATGCCAGACTCCAAGAAAACAAACCGTAGGATTGATGGGCAATTGCAATAGTGACAAAGCAGATAGCGAAAGCCCCACCTGCAAGGACAGAAGAAAAACTTCTGTATTTATTCCTCAACTTAAAGGCTATCCCCCAGATTGTAAATCCAGTCAACAGTCCGAGCATGGTACGTCCCAGCTCATTTATCCAATCATTATCAATGGCGTATTTTACGAAGAAACCTATGCCGATGACCAAGGCGAGAATACCTATCTTACTGAATAGATTTCCTCCAATGTATTTTTCGAAAGATATTGACCGCTTTTCCTGTTTGTTCTCCTTATCTAATTTATCGGCGGAGTCGAACTCACTCCAGGTGGCAAAGAAGGGTGGCGGCTCGTGGCGCGACAAATCCTCATCCGAAGATGCGGGGGCAAGGTTTTGGGATGTTTTGTCAAGAGTCATCGTAAGGGGCGGAGGGGTCGAGGCCTCATCTTTCCTTCCCGTTTCATGGATATTATGTGTGTCGAACATAGCTTTCATTTCCTGCAGCTCGGCTCTTATCCTGTCTAATTTCAGGAAATTCGATATTGAGAGAAGCAGGAGGACAATCATCATGAATATAATCCAGTAA
>CAMWZE010000335.1 GCA_947178685.1 uncultured Porphyromonadaceae bacterium | reverse complement strand
CCCTTATATTTCCCCGAAGATGTGGTCGACGGTCAGGAGAATCTTTTCAGAATTATCCTGCGTCTCGTGGTTGATGGAAAGATTCCTGCATATGAGTATCTCGACGGCCGTGAGGTCTTCACCGACCAATATAAGGTAAACGTCGCCGATATGCTCGAACGCTTCGGCATATATGCTCAGGAGGCAAAGGGCTCCACGGAACGTAATCCGAAATTCGTTATCGAGGAGGCTGACGTCCCCACAGGGCAGGTGCTGAATTATTATATCATTGAGAAATGGGAGTTCGACCGCCGGTCTAACAAGATGAAGACTCGTGTGGAGGCCGTATGTCCGGTGCTCAACCGTAGCGGAGACTTCGGCGATGAGGCCCGTTATCCGATGTTCTGGGTGAAGTTTGATGCATTGCGTCCTTATCTCTCACAGCAGTATGTCTTCCTCACCGACGACAATAATCTCCCGCAATACTCTCTCGACGATTATTTCAATCTCGGCATGTATGACGGCGAGATCTACAAGACGCGCAATCTGCGCAACCTCTCGATGGCACAGCTTTTCCCGGATGAAGATGATATGAAGCGTGCCCAAGACAGCATCGACAATCGTCTGCGCTCATTCGGCAAAGATCTGTGGGTTCCCTCTCGTGAGGAGTATCTCGCCATGAAGGAGAAGGAGGCTGCAGCGGCTGAGGCTAAGGAGAAAGAGGAACTGCCGGAACGTACGGAAGTAACCTCCCAACCGGCTGAGGGTTCGGAAGTGGCTGCCGATGAACCGGTGAAGACAACCGGCGCTTCTGCGCGCGCAAAGAAGCGCACATCTACAAAGAAGTCTTCTGCTCCGAAGACAAAGACAAAGAAACCAAAGGTGTCATCATCGGGAAGCTCATCATCTTCCGGTGGCAGCAGCAGTGCGGCCAAATCCGTGCGTCGTCGTAAACGCTGATCACCCACTGTTAACTCTGCGCATCTCCCTCCCCATGAACGGCAATGTGCGCAGGTCCACACATACACACTTGTATTACACCATGAAAGACACCTTGTCTGTCATAATACCCGTATACAATCGCGAGAGTCTTGTAATCAGGACTCTCGATAGTGTATATGCCCAGTCGTGGCGTCCTATTGAGCTGATTGTGGTCGATAATAATTCAACCGACAATTCTCGCTCTGTAGTGGAGGATTGGGCCCGACAACATGCCGACCAAAATTTCAAGATAAATATCCTGGAGGAGAAGACCCCGGGGGCATGTGCCGCACGCCAAACAGGATTTGAAGCCGCTACCTCTGATGTGGTAGCATTCTTCGATTCCGACGACACTATGCATCCGGACCTTGCCAAAACCGCCATGCAGGACTTTCTGCGTGATCAGGACCTCGACATCGTTTGCTGGAGAGTCTCCTACGGGGCAGACACTCCCGGAGGACAGCGACCCTACAAACGTTTTTCTCAACGCAACCCTCTGCGTCGCCATCTCTTGAACGGTATGCTCAGCACTCAGGCTTATGCTGTCAAGGCTGATTATTTCCGCAGACATGGGGGATGGGATCCCACACTCCCTATCTGGAACGACTGGGAACTCGGTCTGCGTCTCCTTCTCGGCAATCCGCATATCTCTTTCCATCCCGAGACTCGGGCCACAGTCTATCCGCAGGTTCAATCAATCACCGGCCAAAACCATGTCTCACGCATCAAGCAGTTTGAAGCTGCCCTAAATAAGATGAGACAGGTTAGCCTTAACCAACCGGAACCACTCAGAAGCCGCCTGATGAGCCTGTTGCTCTATCGGAGTGTCAACCTGGCTGCCTTATATAAGCGGGAGGGTAATCCGGAGGCTGCCGCCGAGCTACTCCGACACTCTCTCGAGACGACCGACGAACCGACCTGGAGAAAGGCTCTCCTCCGTCTTATCTACGCTTATACATCTCTCGGCGGACGATGTGCCTATCTCCTCTGGTACTGAACAACCGATTACATCCCCTCTTCCTCCTGCAACATACATACTCCATTTGTTTTTCCGTTTCATAGGTATGAAGATTCTGTTTATTGGCGACTATTCCAACATGCATGCTTGCCTGGGGGCTGAACTGAGACGCATGGGACACCAGGTGACCATTCTCTCTGACGGATGTGGCTATCTCGGCTCTCAGACTGATATACGCATCGAGCGTAATCCCGGTGCCGTAGGCGGACTCCGCTATCTTCTCCGGCTTTTCTCCATACTTCCGCAGCTGAAGGGTTATGACGCGGTGCAGCTCATAAACCCCAACTTCCTGTCGCTAAAGCCCGGCAAGATAAAATATTTCTTTAAAAAACTGCGTGAGCAGAACAATGGCATCTTCCTTTCTCTATGTGGCAACGACCATTTCTTCGTGAAGGCTTGTGCTGATGGAAAAACTTTCCGCTTTTCGGAGTTCATGGTGGGCGACTCCCCTACGGAGTTTCATAAGGCTAATCCCGAAAGAATGAACAATTGGCTTGGTGAACCTAACAAAAACTGGAACGAATGGCTCTACAACCATATCGACGGTGCCATGTCGGTGCTCCCGGAATATGATATGGCGGCACGGCCTATCCTTGGTGAACGCGCTCACTTCACCAACCTCCCGGTAGATCTATCCTCCCTCCCCTATTCACCCCTCTCCATCGACGGCCCCTTGCGATTATTCATAGGAATACGTGGCGGAATGGAGCTACAGAAGGGCACGGCTTATATGCTCGGCATAGCCAAAGAACTTGAAAGGGAGATGCCGGGAATGGTGATTGTCGACTGTGTGCGCAATCTTCCGTTGAATGAATATCTGAAGAGAATGAGCCAAAGCCATATTGTGCTTGACCAATACTATTCCTATTCTCCCGCCACCAATGCCTTGCAGGCAATGGCTCTCGGAAGGGTGGCCGGATCTGGTGCTCAGCCTGAATATTACGACTATATCAATCACCACACCTCGCGCCCGATACTCTCCCTCTCGCCTATTGAGCCGCCCCTCAAGGAGCGCCTACGACAACTCATCCTCGATCCCTCCCCGCTCTACGCCATGAGCCGCGAAGGCCGTACCATAGTCGAACACCACAACGATGTCTCTATCGTGGCCAACCGTTTTCTCAACGTCTGGCAAAAACCACGGTAATAGTACGATTTTTTACGGCGTTACTACGGTGCAGTACGATTTTTCTACGGTATTGCTACGGCACAGTACGATTTTTCTACGGTGTTACTACGGTGCAGTACGATTTTTCTACGGTGTTACTACGGTGCAGTACGATTTTTCTACAGTATT
>CAMWZE010000334.1 GCA_947178685.1 uncultured Porphyromonadaceae bacterium | reverse complement strand
GTATATAGCAAATAATCCCGGTAAGAATGATTTTAACCCGTTTTTCCTTTATGGAGAGGTGGGAGTAGGGAAAACTCACTTAATTCAGGCAATCGGAATAAGAGTAAAGGAGAGGAAGCCAAATGCCAAGGTGCTTTTCGTGCCTTTGCGACAGTTTCAGAATCTTATGGCGAGTGCAACAATCCATAAAACAATACCAAGTTTCGTCAACTGGTTTCAGCAAATGGATGTACTCCTTATAGATGATCTTCAAGAGCTAAGTCATAAGGATGGTACAGCAAATGTGCTTTTCCCGATATTCAATCATCTTCACCAGAACGGAAAGACTTTAGTGTTTACCTGTGATAGGCCTCCCATGGAGCTTGACGGAATACAAGACCGTCTTATAGACCGGTTCAAATGGGGTATCACAGAAAAACTGACGAAGCCGGATTTTGCTTTGAAGAAGAAGATCCTTTCATTTAAAGCTGCGAAGAACGGGCTGCGAATTCCGGAAGAGGTGATTGAACTGATAGCGGAACAATCCACAGGTTCGGTACGCGAGCTGGAGGGTATTGTAATGGGAATCTATACCCGCTCGTTCACTTTGAATGCACCAATTGATCTGGCTCTCGCCCAGGAGGTGATGAAACATTCAATAAAGAAAATCGAGAGGAAAGCTATCAATTTCGATATGATTGTGGAAGCTACGGCTGAGTTTTATAAGCTTAATCCGGATGTGATTTTCTCCAAGAGCAGAGTGCGCGATATAGCCGATGCAAGGCAAGTGATCATGTATCTGAGCCACAAACTGACAACTCTGTCGTCGTCTGCGATAGGCCAGAAATTGAACCGACGACATGCCACCGTGCTTCACGGCATATCAGCAATTGAAGACAGAATACCCTATGCCAAGGACATTTCTCTTGCAGTAGAAAAAATAGAGGAGGAACTCAGGAAATGAGTTCCTCCTCTTCTTTGTAGACTACTTGTATGATAAAACCAAAAGCAGCTATGTAGCTATGCAGGTAAACCGGAATCATAAATTTGTTATGACATCTGCTTACTCGCTTATTTCATATCTGATCTTTTCAAGAATCAGCTTCAGATCATCAGTATTGCCACCACCCTTGGAAATGATATGAAGATCTTCTGAAATATCTTCTTCAAGCCTCTTCAAGCCATAATCAGAATCCTTAGCACATTTAAGATACGACTCTAATGCTTTCTTATAGTTTCCGGAAAGAAAATAGGCATGACCTTGGTTAAGGATGTCGGTTGGCTTGTAACCATTAGCTGCCAAAATCTTAGAATAGAAGTCTAAGCTTTTGGAAAAATTCCCGGCGAGAAGTTCAGTCCACGCTATACCTCTCCATGTGGAGAGTTTGTCGGGCTTTATATAATCTGCATGGAAGTAATTTGCTCTGGCCTCATCAAGATTGCCGGTCTCCAATAGAGAGTGTGCAAGATTAAGCAACAAGCTATAGTTGTCGGGGTCTTTAGTCAGTGCTTTGGCATAGTATTCCGCAGCAGATTTATGATTGTTGAGAAGGCGATTGCATAATGCGATTCTCTTTATCAACCACTGACTGTCAGGGTCAAAGAGTTCTGCTTTAGTGTACCACTCCAATGCTTTTTCGATATTGCCGAGAGCATTGTAGCAATATCCAATTTTTTCCCATAAAAGATGTTTTTCGACAGCGGTGTTTTCAAGATGTAGGAAAAGGGGCAGGGCCTGCGCGTAATAGCCTCTCTTGAAATAGAACTCGCCTACAAGATTAAGAATCTCTTCATCGGCCATAATTTCTCCAATCACCGGCAGAGTGCTAAACTCTATGGGAGAGTTGAACGGGTCACGAAAATCATTTTTCTTTCTGAATAATTTGAAGAAACGATAGATGTCGCGGACATACCTTGTAGTTTCTCTGTCAAATTCCGGTAAACCGGACTTTAATTTTCTTTCCTCCATCACCTCCTTGAGCTGTTGAAACTGTGCAGCCATCTGGCTGTTCATCATGTTGCGTTGTGCTTCAGGCATGGATTTTAACGAAAAAATAAAGGAGAATTTGTCGGAATCACACATTATACCTTCCGAATCAAGGATATCTCCGAAGGCTCCGATGCCATCAGTCATGACAGAGACAACTTCGCTGTGACCGGTAGAGAATGGGATAAACCAATTGCTTACAGAATTGAAAAAGGGGAAAGTCTTAAGATTGGAAAATGCCAGCATCATTACATCGCCACCATCCATCTGCATATCTGTGAGCTCTTTCAGTTTATCTCCAAGTCCGCTCCGACTGATTATCTCCTCCCATTCCGGATTAGCCTCAAGCGATTCAAGATCAGACGCTTCAGATATTTTTCCTAATTTCTTGATAATCTCGGGACGTAGCTTCATCAACTCCGGCAACACTTCGTTCTGCATCTTGGATGATATTCTCTGAGTATCGTGGGCACGGATAAGATTCATGATCACTTCTCTTAGCTGACGGTAGATAATAATCGAGTCGTTCCAAAGCAGAAGACGAGATGTAAGCAGCGGATCTTGAGCTATTGTTTTCTTATGAGCATCCAAAATAAGAACGACAGCAGTCAAAGCTCTTGCCGTAAGAGCTTCACCCAAGTCGGCATCATAGATATCAAGCAAAGCAGAAAATCCTTTTCTGTCGAAGAAAGAAAGATTACCAAGCAAAAGAGCCGAAATTATCTGAGCTCGGAAATCGAAGGGCATGTCGGGATCTTTAAGTGAGGAGACAAGGAGGTTGTAGTCATCGGAAGAGGAGCCGAACATTGTCCATACATAAGCAAAAAGCGACGAAAGCGCCTCGTCATATTTCCTTAATATTTCTGTATCAACCCCGGCTTCGGTGGCAAGACGAGCCATAGAGAGGGCATCTTTATAATCTGCAAGGCGAGATTGCAACGTGGCTTTTCTAACCCTTTCGAATCTAAGAGTGGAACTATAAATGTCAGAACTGTCAAACAATATTACATCACGAAAGATAGAATCATTGATGAAATTCAAAGTAGATTTCACTTCACCGAGCATCTTCACCCTTGAGGGATCGTTATAGCCCTCCGTAAGATAATGCAAAAGATAGCGATAAGTCTCTTCCTGATGAGCAAGAAGTTCTGAAAGATTGTGATTGGAGGTCTCAGAGAGAGTCTCTTTTAATAAGCGACAGGCTTCCTGCAACCTGTTATTGTCGAGAAGTCCCTGCACCTTAGAATGTATAGCAGAAGCCTTTTTTAAATTCAATAAAAAATAATTGATTAATCGGGAAAGAGGATATAAT
>CAMWZE010000333.1 GCA_947178685.1 uncultured Porphyromonadaceae bacterium | reverse complement strand
GTGAAGAGATCAGCTTGAGTATCTTCCCATTCCCAACGGCGTCGACGCTCACAATCCTGAAGCTTAATTTCCTGCATTGATGTGATAAGCTGATAGGTTTTGTTCTGGTTCTTGGCCTGTTGTTCAAACAGTTCATAATCGAGCACTTTCCTTTTCCTGAGGAAAGATGCTATCCACCCGCCATACACCCCACTCCCTATTGCAAAAATAGCGAATATAAGCGGATTATATATGAAAAGTACCACTCCGAAAATAAGGAAACTCACACAAGTGAAAATTACGTTGAGCACCTGTCCCGTCAGAAAGTTCTGCACACGTGCATGGTCGCCGATCCTTTGCATGAGATCGCCCATCAGCTTTGTATCGAAGAACGACATTGGGAGTTTCAGAAGTTTTATGAAGAAATCGCTTACAAGCGATATGTTTATCCGCATAGATATATGTAGCAGGAGCCAACGCCGTATGAAGTCTGTGGCCGTTCTGCCGGTCACAATCATCAGCTCACCGAGTAGAACCAACCATATGAATCTTATGTCTTCATGCTTTATACCGATATCAACAATTGATTGGGTGAGAAACGGAAAAATTAACTGGAGAAGGCATCCGAGCAATAATCCGGCGAATATCTGCAAGAAATACTTACGGTATTGATTCACATAATTTGCCAGAAACCTGAAAGAAATTGATTCCTGAACTTGAATGTTATTCTCAGTTGAGAATTTTTCTGAAGGTGAAAGTTGTATTATGACTCCGTGCTCTTCACAATCAATAGTTGTGCTTATCCAATGCTTGCGAAATTCTTCCAGAGAGTAAGTAATCAAACCCTTTCCAGGATCCGAAACATGAAATTTATTCCCATTGTCACTAACTTTGAAGAGGACAACGAAATGATTTTGATCCCAATGGAGTATTACAGGCTTGGTCAGATAACGTAGATTACCATATGGCAAAAAGCGGGAGTCTGGAATCAGTCCTAATTTACGGGCACTTTCTTCGATACCAATTATATTAATGCCGGATTTTGTAGGCTTACAGATATTAGAAATCAGGCTCATATTAGGTGTCTTGCCATAGTATTTACATATCATGGCAAGACACGCGGTTCCGCATTGCATGGTATCGTATTGTTTAAACCATGGAAATGTTGTCATTAATAGATTATATAAATGAGAATACTTTATAATCGGTAAATTTACAGATGGAGAAAAGAATAATTCTGATTTACATATCAGTGATCTTTTATTTCCTGATACTCTTGAATGCCATCTACCACATCAACATTTACCTTTTTACCACCCGAGAATTTCCAAGTAAGGGAAAAACCTATATATTGTACAGGTGTGATAAATTTTCGGGTTATTATGTTTTCACCCACCTGCCGTGTGATTTTCCGACGGTTGCCTGCGGCTGTGAAATCCACAGCTAACTGCAGTTTGCGTTTCAGGAACGACTTGAATATACGGCCACTTATATCATACACAGTATGATAAGTCCTGTCAAGAGACGTATACGTGGGTTCAACATTCGCATTCAACATTCCACCCCAATTATTGGTGAATGAGAAATTATTGTTGAGAGAGAAATATTCCTTGATTCTGGTTCTATCATAATGTATACCATCTATGATATTATTTTCCGGCGTGATCTCAACACGTCCCGAGAGCTTGAACTGCCACCATTTTATCGGCTTTTGAATCCATTCAGCCCCGATGCCCCATACATTCTCTCCTGATATATTGATAGGTTTGGAGAAAAACACATCCGGATTAGAACTGTCTTGAAATGTCTGCCAGTATATGCGGTTATGGGTATGGGCATAGAGTGCAGTAATGTTCAGTTTATTCCTGAATAGCGCGAGAGCGGCCATTATCATATCGGCTGACAGTGCCTTCAGGTGTGGGTTGCCTACAGTATAATTATACGCGTCTGACCAATTGACCACAGAGGAGATTGCCGCATACGGAATATCATTCAGTGTATGCTTATAGTTCAGCATCACTGCATGGTTTCTTTTAGCTCCGAAGGGCATCATGATCTGTAATGTCGGATTAAAAGCCCATTGTGTGTTATGGCTGGTGACATTCTCTTTACAGTCCGTATAACCGATCCTGTTGAGCTGCCAGTTGATACCGGCACTGTATTTTAATTTCCATACGATGCCCTGTGCGCTCGCATAGACCAGGGGTGTGAAACCGGTGGTTCTTGCAGGCACGTCGCTGAGGATGAAACGGTCATTCTCCGTGAGACTCCCGGGTGTGAATTTTGAATTGATCCACTGGGATGAAATTCCGAATTTCCAGACAAGACCTTTACTAAAGGGATACAGGATGTCTGCCTTTAGTTTCCATAAGTTGATACTGTTTTTATTGTTCTGGCTGAAGGGAGAATGGCTCTCATCATCATAGTCAGTGTCTTTATTGCTATGGCGGTTGTAATAGTCAGCTGTCACCTCTAAGGAGACACCTCTTTTACCCAACTCTTTTGAGAATTTCAGAGTACCTTCCTGTACGAGGGTATTTATCGTTGAGTGTATGGAGGAGAATCCCCCGTCATTATCTGTTGATGAAGAGATACGGGGCATATTGGAGGCTATATAATAGCTGCCACCGATCTGTGCTCCTGATTTTAACTGACGGGCTACGCTGAGTCTGTTGCGGATATTGAATCCGTGGGATTTTGATACCTCTTCAAGCACACTGTTTAGTGTTGGGCCGTACAGCCATTCGCCCGACTCTTCCCTTGTCCGTTGAAAGCCCAAGTTCAGATTATCGTATATACTGAGATTATTTATTCTGTAATTTACCATTCCTCCGATATTTGCCTGTCCAAAGCCATACGAGCGGTGCATATCCGCATCAAGGGAGATATTGCCATAATAGCCCCCTTGAGGAGGGCGGCGTAGGGTAATCATTATGACTCCTCCTGAGAGCGATGATTTCTGATCCGCACCGGCCAGATATTTCACCTGTATCCTGTCGATATTTTCTCCGGGAATATTTCCCAGTTCCTTAATACCGGAGATTTTCACTCCATCAATAAAAATTTTGCTGACGGGGAGACCATTGATTTTTATAGTATTATTTTCTTTTGAAATATTCGGAAGGAATCCAAGCACATCCACAACGGGTTTGCCTTTTGCAATGTCCGAGCCGCGAAGATTGGTGACATATCCTTCCGCTGTATTTGTTGTACGTGATGCAACCACCGTCACTTCCTTAAGATTCTGTGTGCCTTGTGCATAAATATGTATATTGGAAAGTATTCCCATACACATAAAT
>CAMWZE010000332.1 GCA_947178685.1 uncultured Porphyromonadaceae bacterium | reverse complement strand
ACACAACTGTGAGTCACACTCCGTTGTGGGCGATGCTCTGGTCGATGCGCAGCTCGTCGGCAAAGGGACATTTCATTGTGATATGCAGGTTTTCAGCCTCATGACGGAGGCCGGTAACTTCAATAGCGTCTTCAACGATTCCTGAGAACATAAGAGTAAATTTATTTAGTTCAGGCAGTCTGCGGCGTATGCAGGTGCCCCTGGTTTATTTTACGACATATGCCCGGAGACATATATCAATACAAAAATAGTGATAAATTTCCTAATATACAAAATTTGCACTATATTTGGAGACTGAAAACCTCTTAAAACGCGATTCCTATGACTTCGCTCACATTGCCCCCGCTCACGGGCGGACGCCCGTTGCCCGTGCTGCCCGATGCCCGCCAGCTCTCTATAATAGGTGGCGGAGGTGCCGGAAAATCAAAATTCATGGAAGAATTGGTGCGTCTCACCGGAGACCGTGCCTACTGTCTCTCCGCCCTCAGCGCCCCCTTTCCCGAGAGAGAGGAATCGCAACGCCCCGGTAGCATCGACATGCAGTTTCGCGATGCCGTGGCGCGGCAGCCCTATATGCGCACGGATGCAGTCAGCGAGCTCGACAAACTTATGTATATGATCTTCACCGACGAGTTTGAGTATCTTCTCTCCGTGAAGCAGGAATACCTTACACCGGGCCACACCGGGAGACGTCCGAAATTTCAGCCCACACGACTAGATCGCCTTACCGGACTGTGGGAGAGGGTTTTCCCCGGCAATCATATAGTCCGTACCAAAGGCACCATGATGTTTGCCACCCGTGCGGGCGACGACCTTATCTCGGCCGACCGTCTCAGTCAAAGCGAGCAGACTGTGCTCTATTACGCCGCGGCAGTGCTCTACGCAATGCCCGACGCCGTGATCTTCGTTGACTCCCCGTCGCTCTTCCTTCATCCCACGGTGCTTAATAATCTGTGGAACTCCATAGAGGAACTGCGCCCCGACTGTACGTTTGTATATAATTCGGTCGATGTGGAGTTTATAAGTTCACGCACGCGGAATGTGAGCGTATGGGTGAAGAGCTACGATGCGGAGAATCAGGCGTGGGACTACGAAGTGCTACCTCCCGGCGATATGCGTGAGGAACTCTTCGTCGACTTGATAGGCACGCGCAAGCCGGTGCTCTTCATCGAGGGAGATATGCGCCATAGCATTGACGCGCGTCTCTATCCGCTCGTGTTTCCCGACTGCACGGTTCGTCCCCTCGGTTCATGCGACAAGGTAATCGAGACCACACGCACGTTTAACGATCTCAAGACCATGCATCATCTCGAGAGCAGGGGAGTGGTAGACCGCGACCGGCGCACCGAGCCGGAGGTTGACTATCTCAGGCGCAAATCGGTGATGGTGCCCGACGTGGCGGAGGTGGAGAATCTCTTCCTGCTTGAAGATGTAATAAAGGCTATGGCAAGAAGTCGCCGCCGCAATCCGGAGAAGATTGCGGCAAATGTCAGGAAGGCGGTTATCGCCGAGTTCAAGCGGAGGTTTGACGAGCAGGCGCTCCAGCACGTGCGCCATCGGGTGAAGAGAATGGTGGAGTGTAAGATAGACGCACGCTTCTCATGCATCACCGCGATGGAGACCCACTTGCGGGGGCTCATCAATATGCTTCGCCCGCGGGCCCAGTATAATGAGCTGCGTGATGAATTTCAGGATTACATCTCGCGTGGCGACTATGCCGGCATTCTGAAGGTGTTCAACCATAAGCCGATGCTCGGGGAATGTGGCGTGGCGCGTATGCTCGGTTTCAAAAGTAAGGATGACTATATAGCCGGAGTGCTCGCCGTGCTCAAGCAAGGGGGTGTGGAGGCCGAGATGATCAGAGGGGCCGTGCGCCGGTGCTTCAGAGTGGGAGAACCGGTAGAGGCGACACATAATAATGTAGCCGACCACGGGAAATCGGTTGAAAAGAAACATAAGGAGAAGAAAAAGGAACGAAAAGTGGCGAAAACGGTGGCAAAGCAAACAACCGCTCATAACAAAAAAGGTCATTGAAGCGTTTTAAAGGATGAGGTTTTACCGACTTCAATCTACTTCTTCGTATAAATTGTTCAGTATACAAAGAGATAAATTATAATCCATATATCAAGAGTATGAAAAAACAGTTAGCTATCCTCCGTCACGACCCGTGGCTTGAGCCGTATGCTCCTGCCATCGAGGGACGGCATGAAGATGTTGTAAAAAAGCTTGAAGAGCTCACCGCCAACACAAACGGTTCATTAGTGGAGTTTGCGAATGCTTATAAATTCTATGGACTTCATCATCTGTCCGATGGAGGATGGATATTCCGTGAATATGCTCCAAATGCGAAAGATATCTGGCTCATAGGCACCTTCTCCGACTGGAAGACCTCAGATGCTTATCGCCTCACCCGCAAGGACAACGGAGTGTGGGAGATCCGTCTTTCGGAATACTCGCTTCGTAACGGAGATCTTTACAAGATGTTTGTGACTTGGGATGGCGGCCAGGGAGAGCGCATCCCGGCATATGCCGACCGTGTGGTGCAAGATCCGGACACAAAGATCTTCTCAGCCGAGGTCTATGATCCGGAGAAACCCTACAAATTCAAGGTTAAGAAATTCACTCCCGACACCAAACCACTCCTTATATATGAGTGCCACATAGGTATGGCTCAGCAGGAGGAGGGTGTAGGCACATATGATGAATTCCGCGAGAAGACCCTTCCGCGCATCGCAGCCGACGGCTACAATGCCATTCAGATAATGGCTATTCAGGAGCATCCCTACTACGGCTCGTTCGGTTATCATGTGAGCAGTTTCTATGCCCCCAGCTCACGCTTCGGCACTCCCGACGATCTGAAACGTCTTATCGACGAGGCTCACAAGCTCGGCATTGCCGTGATTATGGATATCGTGCACTCCCACGCCGTGAAGAATGAGGTTGAGGGTCTCGGCAGGCTCGACGGCAGCTACGACCTCTATTTCTATGGCGACGGACGCCGCGAGCATCCGGCATGGGATTCGCTTCTCTTTGACTACGGAAAAGACAGCGTGCTCCATTTCCTTCTCTCTAACTGTAAATACTGGCTTGAGGAATTTAAGTTTGACGGTTTCCGTTTCGACGGTGTAACCTCCATGCTCTATTATGACCATGGCCTCGGGAAGGCTTTCGGATCGTATGCCGACTACTACGACGGCAATCAGGATCCGAATGCCATCACATATCTCACGCTCGCCAATATCCTTATCCATGAAGTGAACCGCAAGGCTATAACCATAGC
>CAMWZE010000331.1 GCA_947178685.1 uncultured Porphyromonadaceae bacterium | reverse complement strand
GAATACACCGCTGATGAGAGTGCGGAGCTCAATGAGAAGGTGGTGGTGTTCGAAGGCAATTCAAATTCTTTCGACTTCCAGATTCCTCTCCCGAATCCTGTGAATACCGCCGATCTTTATTTCACTCCGCAGGTACTCAACGATTCAACTGTGCGTATGGCTCTTCCGTTGGGTAATGACGCTTTCTGGGCTCTTGACTATACACTTCCGCGTGGCGACAGCTATGTCATTGGTATCCGTGTGGCGCAACAGAATCTGAGTGGCATTCTCGAGAGCAACAACCGCAATCTTGGCATTACATGGCATCAGGATCTTATCCGTCAGGAGAAAGGTAAGATGTTTGAGGAGCGCAATTCAGCTCTCTATTACAAATATGCCGGTGGCTCTGTTGAGAATCTTTCAGAAAATAAGAATGATTCCGAAGACCGTAAGGCAAAGATCAGATGGATCGGTTTTAAAAACCAGTTCTTCTCATCAGTGCTTGTGGCCGACCGTCCTTTCAATACGGCCGATTTCCAGAGCAAGGTGCTTAAAAACGACCCCTGGTTGCTGAAGAGCTTCGACACCCAGGCTGTGGTGAACGATTATGACTGGCAGGCACAGAATCCGGCAAGCTTCTCTCTTTTCATCGGCCCGAACCTCTATCCGCTTCTCTCCAAACTTGATGAGCAGACAGTGGCTGACGAGGATCTGAAGCTCACCAAGATGATTCCTTTGGGCTGGCCTATCGTGCGTTGGATCAACACCGGCGTGGTGATTCCTATCTTCACATTCCTCGGTTCGTTCATATCCAACTATGGCATCATTATCCTCATAATGACCATCTTCATCAAGCTTGTTCTCTTCCCGCTCACTTATAAGAGTTATAAGAACCAGGCCAAGATGCGTGTGCTCGCTCCGGATATTAAAGAGATCAACGACAAATATCCCGGCACAGAGAACGCAATGATTCGCCAGCAGAAGACAATGGCCCTCTACAACAAGGCCGGCGCAAATCCTATGTCGGGTTGTCTCCCCATGCTTCTGCAATTCCCCATCCTTATCGCGATGTTCAACTTCTTCCCGTCGGCAATCGAGCTGAGAGGGGAGAGCTTCCTCTGGGCCAAGAACCTTGCCGCCCCTGACGCGATTATCTCTTGGAGCGGAAATATCCCCTTGGTGACTGAGTATTTCGGTAATCATATCTCTCTCTTCTGTCTCCTCATGACAGTCACCAACATTCTCTATACCCGCATCAACATGCAGAACTCTCCGGGCCAGATGCCCGGCATGAAGTGGATGATGTATCTGATGCCGGTGTTCTTCATGGTATTCTTCAACAACTATGCGGCGGGTCTTTCCTACTACTACTTCCTCTCGCTGCTCATCACCATCGTGCAGACTTATTCCTTCCGCTTCATCATAAAGGAGGAGGATGTGAGAAAAGCTATGGCCGAGAATGCCAAGAAACCTAAGAAGAAGAGTGGCTTCATGGCTCGTCTTGAGGAGATGCAGCGTCAGCAACAGGCCATGTTGCGCGAGCAGCAGAAGCAGCAGGGTAAACGTCGCAACTGATGCGATTGTAACAGTAAACAAGGGCACGGGCTTATCCGTGCCCGAAATCATAATCATAACCATCATCAGCATATGAAGGGATTACGGACAATAAGGATAATTCTGTCGGTTGTCTTCCTGTTGGCAAGCGTCGTGTTCCTTGCGTTCGGACATTATGCCGGCCATCTGGCTCGTCTGTCGGAGCGTCTTCAGATCATCCCTTCCCTGCTGGCCACTACCATGGGGGTGACAATCGTATGGATTGTCATCTCCCTTTTTTTAGGTCGTATCTATTGTTCTACGGTTTGTCCCGTGGGTACAATGCAAGATATTGTGCTTAAATTCCGACGTCGTCTCCCCGGTTTCAATCGTCCTTACACCTATCATCCACCACGAAAGGTTAGGTATCATATCCTGGTGATATATGTGTTATGTCTTGTGGTGGGTGTCGTGGCAGTGCCATATTGGATCGAGCCTTGGAACATCATGCGCAATATCTGCTCCATCATAAATCCGGATGCGGTTGAAGCCACATGGATTACGTTGGGCATAGGGGCCGGTGCCGGCATGGTAGCCGGAATTGTGTCGACCTTTATGTTGTTGATATGCGCCTTATTTACGGGTCGCGGATTCTGTACGGTGGTCTGCCCCATAGGCACGGCTTTAGGAGCTCTGGATAGCCTCACACTCTATCATATCGAGATAGATCCTGACAAGTGCATCAACTGTATGAAATGTGAGGAGGTGTGCAAGAGTCAGTGTGTGAAGGTAGCGGGACGTATCGTGGACAATTCACGATGTGTGCGCTGTTTCGACTGCATAAATGTATGTCCAAACGATGCCATACGTTTCCAGGCCGGACGTAACCGCCGTGCCACTCCTCTCTTCCGCAAGCAAGCCACCTGATTGGCTTATCCTCTTGACTCACTAACTCTTCAAACAATTCCTGAACAAAAATGAAACAATATCTACAACTTCTGCAACATATACTCGACAACGGCCACGTGAAAAATGACCGTACCGGCACCGGCACAATCTCCACATTCGGCTATCAGATGCGTTTTGATCTTTCGGAGGGCTTTCCACTCGTTACAACAAAGAAAGTGCATCTGAAGAGTATCATACATGAGCTCCTATGGTTTTTGGCCGGAGATACAAATGTGAAATATCTTCAGGAGAATGGTGTGAGGATATGGAATGAATGGGCCGATCCTGATGGCGGTTTAGGCCATATCTACGGCTATCAGTGGCGTTCATGGCCTGCATATGACGGTACATTCATCGATCAGATTTCGGAGGCTGTAAAGACGATTAAGGAGAATCCGGATTCACGTCGTATAATTGTGAGCAGTTGGAATGTGGCGGATCTTGACAATATGAATCTACCTCCTTGTCATGCCTTCTTTCAGTTTTATGTGAGTGATGGCAAGCTCTCCTTGCAGCTCTATCAGCGCAGTGGTGACAGTTTCCTTGGGGTTCCTTTCAATATTGCGAGCTATGCACTGCTCACGATGATGGTTGCGCAGGTGTGTGGCCTTCAGCCCGGAGAATTCATCCATACCTTGGGGGATGCCCACATCTATCTGAATCATCTTGAACAGGTAAAGACTCAGTTGGCCCGTGAACCGCGCAAGCTCCCGCGCATGAAAATTAATCCTGTTGTGAAGGATATCTTCAGTTTCAAATACGAGGATTTCACCCTCGAAGATTATGACCCTCACCCCGCCAACAAAGGTCAGGTAAGCGTCTAA
>CAMWZE010000330.1 GCA_947178685.1 uncultured Porphyromonadaceae bacterium | reverse complement strand
ACCATGTTCCTTGAAGGACGTGGTCTTAATTCAAGTTATGCAATAGAGCAGGATTATACCGGTCGTGCTCTTGATCGCACTCTTGCACTTGCAATAGGAATCGGCTCCGGCTATATCTTCGAAACCACCTTCAAACGTGAGGCATATAGCGATCTTACAGGTGAGCGTGGTTCTCTTATGGGTGCTATCCAGGGCCTTCTTCTCGCTCAATATGAGGTGCTTCGCGAAAACGGCCACACCCCTTCAGAGGCTTTCAATGAAACAGTTGAGGAGCTTACTCAGTCTCTCATGCCTCTATTCGCTGCTAAAGGAATGGATTGGATGTATGCCAACTGTTCCACTACTGCTCAGCGTGGTGCTCTTGACTGGATGGGCCCCTTCCACGATGCAATCAAACCTGTTGTTGAGAAACTCTATGCAAGTGTTGCTTGCGGACAAGAAGCTCAGAACTCTATTGATTCTAATTCAAAACCTGACTATCGCGACGGGCTTGAGAAAGAACTCAAAGCTCTCCGTGAAAGTGAGATGTGGCGAGCCGGTGCTGTCGTTCGCAATCTGCGTCCGGAGAATAACTGATAACAACTCATTTTAGAAAGAAACTATTATATATGACAGACGGTAACGACTATTAGTAGTAGTTACCGTCTGTTCCTTTTATTTTATTATTCTATCATTAGTCTCTTGCTGATATTCTCCCTTCATAATAATTTACAAAAGCATGATTTACAAGACGTGTCCCGCCGGGAGTAGGATAATCTCCTGTAAAATACCAGTCGCCCGGATGATTTGGTATGGCCTTATGAAGATTCTCAACTGTCTGATATACAATCTCTACATCCGCGTTCACTTCTTCAGATTTCAATAGCTGCGTAATCTTTACAGAAATCTCCTTATCGGTAAAGGGCTTATATATCTCTTTTACATAGTTCTCAATTTCATTGTCGGGAAGATTCTTGCAATTCTTACATTTTTCATATACCGTATCAATGATATACCCCAGTCCTCTCTCCCTCAACAGAGTCATTGCTGCCTTAAAGGCGATGAATTCTCCCAAACGTGACATATCGATGCCATAGCAATCGGGATACCTTACCTGTGGTGAACTTGACACCACGACAATCTTTTTCGGGTGAAGACGGTCAAGTATTCTAAGTATAGACTGTCGTAATGTTGTGCCCCTCACAATACTATCATCAATCACTACAAGATAATCTCCTTCATTCACCGATCCATATGTGATGTCGTATACATGTGTGGCAAGATCATTTCTTGTTGAACCTTCCGCTATGAATGTTCGCAATTTTACATCCTTTATCGCTACTTTCTCGCGCCGTATTCTACGACTCAATATCTTTGCTATATTCTCATCAGTAAGATTGCCGTTGACCGAAAGTGATTGGATATCATCTATCTTACTCTTGATAAGATATTTCTCAAGTCCTTGAATCATTCCATAGAATGCCACTTCAGCTGTATTCGGTATAAATGAGAAAACACTCTTGTCAATATCATAATTTATGGCCTTGAGAACCTGTCCTACAAGCTGCCTGCCAAGTCCCTTACGTTCATTATAGATATCACGGTCGGAACCTCGGGAAAAATAAATTCTTTCAAAGCTGCATCTTGCATTTTTTCCTTCCGGCAATATTTTCTCTAACCGCACGCTCCCATCTCTATCTGTAACCAATGCCTCACCCGGCATAAGTTCCTTAACATCATCAGTTCCCAAGTTGAAAGCCGTCTGTATCACGGGCCGTTCACTGGCCACAACCACGATCTCCTCATCTATATAATAAAAGGCCGGTCGTATCCCGTTGGGGTCACGCATGGCCCACATATCTCCATTACCTACAATACCACAGATCACATATCCACCGTCCCATAATGGAGCACATTTTTTTAGTATATTCGAAACGTTAAGATCCTTTGCTATGCCGGCCGATAATTCAAGTCCTCGCAATCCTTTATTCTTCTGAATAGCATAAAGTCTTTCATTCTCACGGTCAAGGGCATGTCCAAGTTGTTCAAGGAGTATAAAAGTATCGGCATATAAGCGTGGATGCTGCCCTTTTGATGTGATATATTTAAATATCTCCTCAACATTTGTCATATTGAAGTTCCCACAAAGCAACATATTTCTTGAGCTCCAGTTGTTTCGGCGCATAAACGGATGCACATAATTTATACCCGTTCTGCCTGTGGTACTATATCTGAGCTGCCCCATATAAACTTCACCGACAAAAGGAGCATCCCTTAACTTTCCTCCATCGGCAACATAATCGGATATCTGACTATGTGCCGTAGCGAATATTTCGGTAATGGCTCCGGTTCCCAACGCACGTTCTCTGAATATATACTCCTGACCGGGGTTTACATCCATTTTTACACAACCTATTCCTGCCGCCTCCTGACCTCGGTTGTGTTCCTTTTCCATTATAAGATAAAGCTTATCAAGGCCATAAAGTTCCGACCCATACTTCTCTTTGTAATAAGACAAGGGTTTCCTCAGCCGGATCATAGCGATTCCACATTCATGCTTAATCTGTTCCATAGACTTCAATCAAATAATTTAATCAATTAGACTGTTGTCAGCTTCCTCTTTCCGGTTTATAGCAGCTTTGATGAACGAGATAAACAGTGGATTAGGGTTTAATACCGTTGATTGATATTCCGGATGATACTGAGTCCCGACAAACCAGTTTAATGATGGCACCTCTACCACCTCTACCAATCCTGTCTCCGGATTTTCCCCCACACACTTCATTCCGGCTTCTTCAAACATCTCCCGATAGGCGTTATTGAATTCAAATCTATGGCGATGTCGTTCTCTTATTATTTCTTTACCATAAGATGTAGCGGCAATTGATCCAGGCTTTAATTTGCAATCGTATGCTCCCAGTCGCATGGTTCCTCCCATATTTGACACACTCTTCTGCT
This sequence comes from uncultured Porphyromonadaceae bacterium, assembly GCA_947178685.1. The sequence goes on along the minus strand of CAMWZE010000330.1, from coordinate 353 downwards.
CAGCCATAAGGTCTATCACATTGTAAGGAGTATGAGTATCCATTTCGGTTGAGTTTGCATCTGTTAGGCCTAGTACATTCCTTGCGAATTCAATCACCATACATTGCATCCCAAGACAAATACCAAATGTCGGCATGTCGTTTTCACGACACCATTTTAGAGCCTTAAATTTTCCTTCTATCCCTCTGTGCCCAAATCCTGGAGCGATTATTACTCCATCAAGGCCTGAAAGTCTGTCATCTACATTATCTTCATTTAACTTTTCTGAATGTATATAGATGAGATTAAGTTTGTAATGGCAGTAAGTAGCAGCTTGCATTAATGATTCACTTATTGATTTATATGCATCCTGA
>CAMWZE010000329.1 GCA_947178685.1 uncultured Porphyromonadaceae bacterium | reverse complement strand
CTCGGTTTCCTCGGCATCGACTGGGGCTACGGCTTCGATAAGGTATGGGGACGTCGTGGCGGCAGCCAGCTCCACTTTGTACTCGGACAGGAATTCTAATCTTACAGGGGCGTCTCTTTCGGGTGGCGTCCCTGTGAACTCACCGTGACTCTCATTCGTTTAAACCATAGCGTCACGGACTTGTCAAACTTCATGATACAGGGAACGCAATCCTTTGCCGATGACGTATATGTAAATAAATCTAAAACCGAATGAATATGAAAAAGATCATACTCTCGCTCCTTATCCTCCTCTGTGGCGCCGGCGTTATTTCCGCCCAGAAGTTTGCTCTTGTCGATATGGACTACATCTTGCGCAACGTGCCTGCCTACGAAATGGCTAATGAGCAGCTCAATCAAGTTTCACAACGTTGGGAGAAGGAGGTAAATGCAGTGTCGCAGGAAGCTGAGACAATGTATAAGAACTATCAGAGTGATATGGTGTTTCTCACCGACGATCAGAAGAAAAAACGCGAGGAGGCCATCGTAGCCAAGGAGAAAGAGGCTACGGATCTCCGCTACAAGTATTTTGGTCCGGAGGGTGAGCTCTATAAGAAGCGTCAGTCTCTCATGAAACCGATACAGGAAGATGTCTATAATGCCGTGAAGGCTGTAGCCGAAGAGAAGGGATATCAAACTATTTTCGACCGTGCATCTTCCCAAAGTATAGTTTTTGCATCTCCGCGTATAGATGTAAGCAATGAAGTGCTCGCAAAATTGGGTTATTCCAAATAAATTGAGTAACTTTGCAACTGCGATAGAACCTATTCCGATGGATGGCCGGTTTATAAATCGGCTTTAATTTGCCGGAAGGTAGAACGGAAATAAAATTCAAGAAAATTAATAAAACAAGTAAAAAGTAATGTTTAAGAAAATCTTGCTGGTGGCAGCCCTCCTTATTCCTATGCTGGCTTCCGCCCAAACCCTTAAAGTCGGTCTTGTTGATCTCAATGAGATTATCACAAAAATGCCTGAGACTGCCGATGCTGAGAAGCAGGTAGGCGACGCATCAAAGAAATATGAGGATGAGTTTGCTAAGCTTCAGGATGAGATGAAACGCAGACTTGATGAATATCAGACTATGAAGGAAGATGAACTTCCTGCCATCAAAGAACGTAAGGCCCGTGAGATTCAGGACTATCAGACCAAAATCGAGCAGTTCAGCCAGGAGGCTATGCAACATCTCCAGCAGATGAATCAGCAGCTCATGACTCCGGTGATTCAGAAAGTGCGCACTGCTATTGAGTCGGTAGGTAAAGAGGGTGGCTATTCCCTTATCCAGGATAAGAATCCTCAGCTCACATATTATTTCGCCTCTCCGGTAGTCGACATCACTGATGATGTTAAAGCTAAGCTCGGTGTGAAATAATCAGATTTGACATAGAATCAAATTTCAATATGAAAAGGCGGGGCTTCGGTCCCGCTTTTTTTTAATTCATCAACCATAAAATGAAAATCGGTGTATTCGATTCCGGCTACGGTGGTCTCACCATTCTAAAGGAGATTAGAAACCTGATGCCGGAATATGATTATATATATCTTGGCGATAACGCCAGGGCCCCATATGGAGCCCGGTCTTTCGATATTGTTTATGACTTCACCCTCCAGGCAGTGAAAGCTCTGTTTGCCCGTGACTGCAAACTGGTGATACTCGCTTGTAACACTGCCTCTGCAAAAGCTCTCAGATCTATTCAGCAGATAGATCTCCCCGGCATCGACCCTACTCGTCGGGTGCTGGGTGTCATTCGCCCTACAATCGAAATACTGCCTAAGCTTACCAAGACCGGTCATATCGGACTTCTGGCAACCCGTGGCACTGTGGCCAGCCATTCTTATGCCCTTGAACTGGAGAAGACTGCTCCAAAAATGAAAATTACGGAATTGGCGTGTCCCATGTGGGTGCCGTTGGTGGAATGTAACGAGGCCCAATCTGATGGCGCGGATTATTTCGTTAAGAAATATATCTCTCAGCTTATAGAGACTGATCCTATCATCGACACTATTGTGCTCGGTTGCACGCACTATCCTATCCTTTTACCCAAAATAATGAAATATGCTCCTGACGGTGTGAAGATACTCGCTCAAGGGGCTCGGGTAGCCGAAAGTCTCAAAGACTATCTTGGCCGTCATCCTGAAATCGAAAAGGAAATTTCTAAAAATGCATCCATAGAATATCTCACTACAGAAAGTCCGGAGAAATTCAATACTCTCGCTTCCCTCTTTCTTGATGAATCGGTAAAGTCTTCTCGAATACTTCTCTCCGATTGATTCATCATCTACCCCCTTACATAGTTATGACACTTGATGAAATACGCAATCTTCCGCCTGCAGAGGCTATCGAGGTGCTTGACAATTATATAGCCGAGACTACTGCCGACGAAGAAGCTTACACTCTACGTGGGCTGAAACATTGGGCGCTTGGCCATCATTCTAAAGCTATCAACGATTATCTGAAAGCTATTTCCATAAATCCGGAGGGTAAGGCAAAACATGCTCTCGCCTCAGCCAACGAAATTCTGAATTTCTACAACAAGGATATCTATAACCCCTGATCATCAGATTGCCCGGCACCACGATGATCAGTCTGCCCTCAAAATTGGCAAAGGGTATGTTTCAAAATTTAAATTTTGAAACATACCCTTTGCCAATTTTCTATAGAAGTCCAATCCACTTTTCAATGTGTATCCCATGGAAATAACATACCGCCGGCATCCGCCGGTATTCTTTTAGCAGAAGCGACCTTAGAACTATTTGATGATCTCCTTACAAGTGCAGGCTCTACATTGAAGAGATTGCATCCGCTTCCTTGGGTGTTATGGTCGCCGTAAAACATCAGGTTGCTCACATTCATCCATCCTCGGGTTTGATTGCGGACCTGAAGTCTGCAAAGACCTCGCAAGTTTACCGTCATGCTGCGTAGCTCGCACAAAAGTTGCTCCATACTTGCCACGCTATTTATCATAAATTCAAGAATGGTCTTTCCACCCATTGTAAGACGTGCAAAAATTCTATCGCCTTTCTGTATCTCCTTGTTCATCATATCCTAATCTTTTTAAATTATAGTGCAAAATTAGGTGTGATCACTGCAATAAATATTCAGTGCAATGTTAAAGAAAGATTAAATTAGCAGAATAACAGATAAATTAGCTATATTTGCACACCGATTTACAAAATCGCATCACACATCGCGGATGCAGGAATGGTGGAATGGTAGACACGAAGGACTTAAAATCCTTTGGCCTTTACCGGCTGT
>CAMWZE010000328.1 GCA_947178685.1 uncultured Porphyromonadaceae bacterium | reverse complement strand
CTTTGCTGAAGATGGCGTTGATACGCTTCATGTCGAACTTCGGAGTACGGTCATAGTTATACACGCCGTTCTGCTCCTGCTCCACATCGGTGAGCTGTGTGTAGCAATAGCCTGACATATAAGGCACTGCATTGATAGCATCCACCTGACCCTCAAGACGGGTATAGAATTCCTCCTCTGTCTTAGGACCCTCTCCATAGCCCCAGGTATTGTCGGCAAACTGCTTGCCCACTACCCATTTGATGCCACCGAACTCATCTATGAAGAATGGCTGGCCGCTGTAGGGCACATCGCGACGTGGATCCTGACAGGGATACTGGCCATCTTTCACCACAAACCACTCCGCGAGTTTCTCGGGATCTTGCTGATAGGAATGAACAGTCCAAAGGTCGGTAATCACATGGTAGTTGCCCGATGCATCATTTACGGGACGGTAGTCGAGGTTCTTTGTAATACGATACACATCCTCTATAAGGCGATCGTGCTGAAGGCGCCCTCATCATTGTCGGCACGCTCCCAAGTCTCATTGAAGGGAGTCCACGCTATGATCGAGGGATGGTTACGGTCACGAACCACAACAGTCTCCCACTCGGGGATAAAGTTACGACCCGTGAGAGGATTGTTCATATTGCCACCCCAGCTCGGAGCCTCGCCCCATGTGAGATAGCCGAGCTTGTCGGCCCAGTAATGGAAACGCTCCTCAAAAACCTTCTGATGGAGACGTGCTCCATTGAAGCCGGCAGCTTTGGAGAGCTCTATATCATTGCGCAGTGCCTCATCGGAGGGTGCTGTCCAGATTCCGTCGGGATAGAAACCCTGGTCGAGCACAAGACGAAGGTAATAGGGCTCATTGTTGAGATAATAAGTGTTGCCTTCCACATGCACCTTACGCATACCCGCATATGAATTAACCTGATCTACAAGTTTGCCACTCTTATCATATACGTTTAGCTCAACATCATAAAGGAAGGGATTCTCGGGCGACCATGTCTTCACCTTATTAACCTTCACGGGAATACTGAGCACGGGAGAGGCAGCCTGCTTTGCAGATGCCACCACCTTATTGCCATCCTTGATCTTCACCTCGAAAGTCTGACCCTCGTTGAGACTGCGGAAGTCGGGCTCTACGATAAACTGACTGTTGTCTAAGTCGGGAATGATATAGACGCTTTTAAGTCCGGCCGCGTCCACAGGCTCCATCCATACGGTCTGCCAGATGCCGGTGGTGCGTGTGTAGTGACAACCCTCCGAGTAATAATTGCCACACTGTTTTCCGGTGGGCTGCACACCGCTTCTGAGATCATCCTCTACGCGCACTACAAGATTATGAGGCTTGCCGTCTTTCACAAATTCAGTGATATCAACAGAGAATGGTGAGCTGCCACCCCAGTGACGACCTACGAGTTTACCATCCACGTAAACACCGGTAAAGAAGTCGACACCACCGAAATTCAGCATGGTGCGCTTACCTTGCCAAGACTCCGGAATCTGAATTGTGCGGTGATACCACATCGCAGGGATGAAGTCCTTGTGGCCTACACCAGACAGTTCGCTTTCAGGGCAGAAAGGCACAGTGATCTTATCATTGAATCCCTTGCTTTCGTTCAGGCGACGGTTCATGCCCGACTTTCCGAAATCGAATTCATATGTCCAATCTCCGTTGAGATTCTGCCAATCCTGGCGTTGGAACTGCGGACGCGGGTATTCCTCACGCGGAACGGCCGCATACATGGGGAATACAGAGGCTGCCAATGCTACAAGGCAGGCGAGTCTTGAAAAAAGTCTCATAGTCTGTTTGAGGTTAATTTTATTATGGGTTTGTTTGAAATCAATTTTGGATTACGAGGGTAAAATTACCTATTTCCTCTTTAAAGGATGTCCTCATTTGTGCAGAATTTATCTATTATTGTAATTTGTCATTGATTTTGGTACGATTTTGACCTGTTTTGAACAAAATTTACCTCTTTTTATCCACCGTTCTCCCCTCTTCAGTCACCCGTATCATAATTTAAAGATAGCTTGATCCGGGCAAAAGTCGCCATTACTATATAATATATGCCTTATACTTTCTCCTATTCACAGCTACCCGTATTGTTATATCAGATTTTTTATGTATTTTTGTGAACTACTTAAAATAGTGCAATTAACAAGACACCACCTGACATCATAACGAATTATTTCCAATGTTGAAAAAGACAAGACAAATTTTAGCTGTCATCAGTATCCTGATGGTGACATTGCTGTTTCTTGATTTCACCGGCACAGTGCACCACTGGTTTGGCTGGATGGCCAAGATTCAGTTTCTGCCCGCAGTCTTAGCAGTGAATCTCGGGGTAATCATTGGTCTCGTAGCCCTGACCTTAATCTTCGGAAGGGTCTATTGCTCGGTAATATGCCCGCTGGGCATTATGCAGGACGGGTTCGCCTGGTTTGGCAAGAAGAGCAAGAAGAACCGATACACCTATTCCCCGGCCATGAACATTCTGCGTTACACTCTGCTGGTTCTGATGATAGTGGCCATAATAGCGGGCATAGGCTCTTTTGTGGCGTTGCTTGCCCCGTATAGCGCCTACGGGCGTATCATACAGGGAATCTTCAGCCCCCTTTGGCAATGGGGCAACAACCTGATGGCCTCTTGGGCTGAAGCTCACGAGAGCTATGCTTTCTACTCCGTTGACATCTGGCTTAAAGGGGGCATCACACTCGGTGTGGCTATTGTGACCCTCATAGCTCTCGCCATTCTGGCATGGAGAAACGGCCGCACCTACTGCAACACCATCTGCCCTGTGGGCAGTGTGTTGGGCCTGCTGTCACGCTATTCCCTCTTCCGTCCCGTCATAGATACAGCCAAATGCAACGGTTGCGGACTTTGCGCCCGCAATTGTAAATCGGCTTGTATCGACAGCAAGACCCATACAATCGACTATTCACGTTGTGTAACATGTTTTGACTGTATAGGGAAATGCCACAAACAGGCCATTTCATATTCCATGCGCCGGAAAGATCCCGTAGTGGCTCTGGATACAAATGCCCCCGGCGGTGGGAAAGTTGACGGTTCTCGCCGGCAGTTCCTTACAGTGACTGCTACTGTGGCTACTGCCGCTGCCATAAAAGCTGAGGAAAAGACTGTAGACGGTGGATTGGCCGTGATAGCCGACAAAAAGAAACCTGAGAGAAAGACAAAGATTGTGCCTCCCGGTGCTCTCGGTATAAAGAATCTCACGTCTCACTGCACCGCGTGTCAGCTCTGCGTCTCGGTATGTCCGAACGGTGTGTTGCGTCCCTCCACCGATC
>CAMWZE010000327.1 GCA_947178685.1 uncultured Porphyromonadaceae bacterium | reverse complement strand
TGCGGCGAAATACCTCAATTTGCGTCTGGAAGGTAATCTTACTCCGAATCTCAGTTATGCCTGGCGGCAGCGTTTTACAAAGGCGCACAAGGATGCCTCTTTTCTTGATGCCACCGATTGGCTTTACCTTAATTATAACCTTGATCGGTGGTCATTTGCCGGGGGTAAACAGGTCGTGGCAATTGGTGGTTGGGAATATGATCGCGCTCCAATAGACCTTTATGGTTGCTCTGTGTTTTGGAATAATATCCCTTGTTATGCCTTGGGAGGATCTGTTGGTTTCAAGCCTTCGGTAAACGATAAGGTTTCTCTTCAATTTAGCCAGAGTCCCTTCTTCACTACAGATAACCGCAACATGTATGCCTATAATCTGATGTGGAACGGTAAACATGGTATCTTTACCTCGATTTGGTCGACTAACCTTATAGAATATCTCCCCGGGCGTTACATCAACTATATTGCACTCGGCAATAAATTTGACGTTGAGAAGGTGAGTCTCGAACTCGATCTCATGAACAGAGCTTCCTCTCATCAGGTGTTCTTTGGAAAGGATATGTCTGTAATGGCTGAGCTTCAGTATAAGCCCACGTCTAAATGGAATATTTTTGGTAAATATACCTACGATGTCAATAAGAGTGGCACCGATGCTGACTTTACGGTGCTCAATGGAACTGAGCTCAACATGGTGGGTGCCGGTGTAGAGTTCATGCCTTTCGTAAATGCGCGTAACGTGCTCCGTTTCCATGCCACAGGCTTCTATTCATGGGGACATAATGCCAACGAGGGGAATCTCATGCAGGATAAGACATTCACCTGCAATGTAGGTGTAACATGGTATATGAACCTACTTTCTTTAAAACGTAAGTAACATAACTATTAATCATAACTTACATCATGGAAATTGAAAAATCAGTCTCTCCGGCAGTTGAGGAGAGTATGGCACCTGAGACTGCCACAAGTAAAAAGAAGAAATTTTCAATCTTCAATTATATTCCGACCGGCATACCATGTCTTGTGATTGTGGTTGCCCTTTTCTGGTATCTCGGTCGTATTATGGGCATGGCCAACATGCTTAACACTGTAATGCACACGGCACATGATCTTCTGCTTAATACAGTATTCTACCTGATGGGTATATGTGTCGTCACCGGTGCTATCGGGCGACTCTTTGTTGAGTTTGGTGTGGTAAAACTGATGGAGAACATTCTGCGTCCTCTCATGAAGCCGCTTTTTAATCTTCCCGGTGTGGCTGCTCTCGGCGCTACAATGACTTTTTTGAGCGATAATCCCGCTATCATCTCCCTCTCTCAGGATAAGCGTTTCAGCAGTTACTTCAAGAAGTACCAGTTCATCTCCCTCACAAACTTCGGCACAGCTTTCGGTATGGGTCTGCTCGTAATGGTGTTTATGGTGGGCCAGGGCTATGTAGTTGAGCCTTTAGTTGGTCTGTTCGGTGCGTTTTGCGGTTGCATCGTGTCTACCCGCCTGATGCAACGTTTCATTATAAAGGCTTTCCCATCTTATGCGATGGAAAATGCCGTAGACGAAAAATTCCACGATCTGCAGGAGGCTGAGAAGGTAGAGTCGAAATCAACATTTATCCGTATTCTTAATTCTTTGCTCGACGGTGGTAAGATGGGTGTTGACGTGGGCATCGCTATCATTCCCGGTGTGCTTATCATCTCTACTTTGGTAATGATACTGACTTTCGGTGCTTCGGCTGAAGGCTACACCGGGGGTGCATATGAGGGCATAGAGCTTCTTCCTTGGCTTGCTGCCAAGATCGGCATAGTTTTCGAGTGGCTTTTCGGTTTCACCGATCCTCATCTTGTGGCTTTCCCGATCACCGCGTTAGGAGCTGTGGGTGCTGCTCTCAGCCTAGTGCCTAACTTTGCTGCACAAGGTTGGATTGATGGCAATGCGATAGCTGTATTCACCGCTATCGGAATGTGCTGGAGTGGTTATCTGAGCACTCACACCGCCATGCTCGACTCGATGGGTTATCGTGAACTTACTCCCAAGGCTATCGCCGCTCACACTGTCGGTGGTATCGTGGCAGCTATCGTGGCGCACTTTGCCTATGTGCTTGTCACACTTGTTCTGTGAACAATCCGTAATCACTTATTACCAAAGAACTAATGGGGATATGTCGAATCTAATATCGACATATCCCCATTAGTTCTTTGGATAATTAACCCCATCGGTTAACTTAGTTGACAGACGATTTAAGCATAAGTAGGGTATTACAGTCTAACGAAACTGAATCCAGATAGAGTTTAGGATACATTTATTCTATCTGCATATTCTATCTGCCTGCGCCATTCAGTGGAGCAGTAGTAGAGAAAATATAGAGTTGAAAATTGATTCTTTTGATTTCAGAATATAAACAGAAAAGGCTACGTCATGGACGCAGCCTTTTCTTGTGTGTTGATTTTCGATATATATATTATCGATGTTAGAAGATAAACTTCTTACCTCCGATGATATATGTACCCTTGGCAAGACCTGAGATAACGTTGCGGCCGGCTTGGATGTCAGCGATACGAACGAGACTTCCACCTATTGTGTAGACTGGCAGACGAAGTTCCTTATCGGATGTCACGACGATATCGGCACCGTCTCTTGCTATTGAGAAGCCTTGGGCAGATGCTTCTGCAACGTTTACACCGGAAGTAGCATCAACCATGAAATCACTGATCTGGGAATCGAGGAAGCCCATACGGCGTGCAAAGAAGCGTACTGTACATGGTTCGGAGAAGCTCAACGGCTCAGTGTAAAGAGTCCATGCGTCTGTCTCTTCAGGTAGCGCGTCCGGATCGGTGGTATACCATATCGATGCCTGTGAATCCCATACAGAGAGAACCAGCATAGAACCGTCATATGTAGCTGTGGGCATCATCATCATAAGATTTGCTACAGAGAATTCGCTGAGCGACGATTCAAAGAGACCCTCAACAAATGCCTTTGCACGGAAGGTGCAGTTGCTGGTGAGGAATACCGGACCGGTGTAAAGTTCACTCTCCTGAGTAGGTTCGGAGCCGTCGGTGGTATAGCGGATCTCGGCACCCTCTGTCTCGCAGTTCATCACCACAGAACGTCCATCTTCGCTACGCTCGATTACGGGCGCGGCAGCCATATAATTGGCACGGAGGAATACGAATGTCTCAATATCGGAGTCGTTGAAGTTGTCGCGACGAGTGAAGAAGTGTATGAAACAGTTCTCCTCAAGATTTATAGGAGTAGTGTAGAGCGTCCATTCGTCGTCACTTTCCGGAGTGGCATCGTCATCGTTTGTAAACCAGATTTCCGCCTCA
>CAMWZE010000326.1 GCA_947178685.1 uncultured Porphyromonadaceae bacterium | reverse complement strand
TTCTAAAAGTTCTTTCATTGAAGTCAGTGGTTAAATTATTTATAAAAGAGGGATTTCAAAAGACTTGATAACACAGTCGGCGTTCTTGTCAAGTATGAACCAGTATTCGGAATGATACGGTTTGCCGTCGGCAGTCTTAGCCTCATACTCGACCTTGACTTTCCAGCCGGTAAATGGCTTCGGCTTATCGCTATTGTCAGGGCCCAGACCAGTAAGACTTCTCAGGGCAGACATGGCAGACATCTGGCGTTCCATAAGCCCTGCAAGCTCAACATCATTGAAGTCAATATTCTCCATATTGTCGGTTTGCTCCATGACACGCGAGCTTATCTTCATCATCGAGGTTGCGATTGCAACACGCTCGTCAAGTGTGATATACTCACGTCCGAAAACAGAGTCAGCATCGCTGAACGCCTTTATCTCTACGGTCTCGGGGCAGTCGACACACGCCATAAGTGACTTTTCCGCTACAAGTCTTGCACGTTCCTTGGTGTTGTTGGAACTGCAGGCGAAGAAAAAGATGCCGCCCCATATCAGCACCCCGCTTATCAGCAGGATTGCAAGTTTCATTCCCGGCTTCATATCTTAACGACTTGGAGTTTATCGGGAGAGAGGCCGATCTTCTTGGAGAACTTGAAACCGTCCTCACGGAACATATCGACGGCTTCGGCTGTCTGACCGTCATTGCAAATCTGACGGACTTCATCAAGCGTTAGCAGATGTCCGCCGATATTACGCCAGATAACAAAAGCGCAGGGATTAGCCTGATCCTTGTAGTTGGAACAGTTGAAAGCCTTGGTTCCGATTCTGATGTCTCCGCCACAACGGGGACACTTGCCAACCACGGCATTCATGTCGAGAGAACCATCCTGTTTCAGGGAGAGGACTGTCGGAAAGGTTTTCCACTCTTTTGTTGCAAAGCCGTCGAGCATGATTTCACGCTTTTCAAGAAGTGTGGAGATTTCTTCATCGGTCATCTTTCGATTGCCGATCACCCCGTTGATGAAGAGTCCGCACTTGGCTTCCTCACCGGTATTGTTCTCACAGCGGTATCCCTTGCAGGTCTTTACCACGTTGCCGCCACACAGAGGACAGCGGCCAATGATTTTCCTTTCATTTTCCATTATTGATATAATTTTATGTAAGTTATTTTCAGTAATATTTGATGTTGTTCCAGTCGCTTACCAGACCATTCACTATATTTTTACCTGCCATTACCGAGGCCCAGCCTTCCGGATCAAGCGAGAACCAAAGGTCATTCCAAGAGAGCGTCCTTACCTGCCATGCGAGAATGAACAGGTCGGTGTTTATCCTCTCCAGACGTGTTACCACCTCATTGGCAACATAGTAGCGTTCAGCAGAATCAAGAAGATTCACCTTGTGCTTCTCCGTATTTCCCTCGGCATTGGTGACATTGTAGCTTCCCGAGGTCACGAGCTGCTGCATGAACGGGTAGAGAGCCGCCATTTGAGTGGCCGCGTCCGTAATCTCATCAGAGACAAGTGCCGCGATTGCAGTTCCTTTCAGATTACCCTTGACAGAGTTCTTCAGCAGAGTTGTATTCTTGGGTATCTCCGTTGTCACAAGTTCAGCGGCACGCTTAATCTGATATAGATTCTGCATGGCTCCCTGGGCATTGGAAAGATACTCCAGCATCTTGTTCTCGACATTATGCACCCTATCAAGTGCAAGAGTCACGGCAGTCTCGGCGGCAATGATCTTTTCCTGAGTGGTCTTGCGCTTCTTATGCATACTCTTTAGCTCCTCCGTCTGTAGAATCACCGCAGCTGTCAGAGTCGGGTCAGTCTGCTGGGCCTGAACTATCATACAATTTGAAGATAGCATAAAACCTGTGATAAGGCTATATATGGCTCTGTTGCAAATTGGTGTTTTCATAAATTGTTAGGTATTTGAGGACTGGGATGCCTCATGTTTACTATCTGAGTCTGAATCTATATTTCCAGCCGGTATAGTTTTTCCCTCCCACTCAGCCATTTTATCACATATTTCATCAGGAATGATGTGGAAGTTCTCATTAACATAGGTATCTGCGCAATCATTAAGTGCTTCAGACAATTCTTCGAGGAATGATGGCAAATCAAATATCCTATCTTGAGTACTAAGTACTTCTTCTATTTTAAGACAAAACTGGTTCTACGCACATTCTTCTGCCTTTTCGCCAAATCCATGCTCATTCTTTTCCAAGAAAATCTGTGCGAATGGATTGAATGGCTCTATATCAAGCGTTGTCTTAATAAGAAAGCCTATTTTAGTGTCTGCCGGATTTCCAATGTAGATAGTTATTGACAGTGGATCATTCTCATAGAAAAAATCGAAAATGATGCCGTATGGAAGAGTTAGGTAGGTGGTCATACCATTCTCGTCAATATGTTTTACCACCAAACTTTTTTCAATCATGTTGTCTTACTTTTGTTGAATAATATGAGTTAGCGGATATTTATAGCTTCATTGAGGAATTTCGCTTTTCCGTAAGCTTATTATCACGATCACCTTTGTTGGGTGCCAGAGATATTTCCATTGGCTTATTCATAAGACAGTCGTTCCAGTCTTTGAAAGCTTTTGGTGGAGTCCATTGCCCCATCTTGTACCGGATGGATATGTTATCTCCCACCTGAGAAGTAATGGAGCGTTCCGGATCAACCTCAAACGATTTACCCTTAGCTTCAACTTTCAGACCTGAATCTGTCTTACTAATCTTGATAGGGAAATTCTCCACCAGCGCCATCATACGGAGTCCATACACACGTCCTGCTACGTCATTGTCGAAGCAGTCAAAAGCACGTGCGTTTGGAAACCTATCCATCGTGCCGGTTATCTGCCTGTCAGAGAATGTACCGCCAATAGATACCAAAGCGATATTACTATTTAGCTGTGCCTTATTAACCTGATAGAAAGCTATAGCATCAAAGGCTGATTCAAAAAAGAACACAGACTTCACGAGATAGCTCTTACCGCCTGACAGATCAGCTACCCATGCCGCTGACGAAGAGTTGGTACCGGCTGCTTTTGATTTATAACCTTCAAGGCCTCTTATCTCATAGCCTTTAATGCCGGATTCGGCAGACTCCGTATAAGGGAACCCGATATTGAAGCCATCAAAATTCTCGTTTCTTGTATCCCGTATAAGCGACATAAAGGGAGCGAGACGCCTGACAGATTCATCAGAAATACCACGCTGGGAGAATATCCTCGGAATCCGTTTCGGATCCACAGGCTTTACCTCATATCTTGACTCATCGAAAATATGACTGACAGTGGAAGACTTGACATATTCCCTGTCCTCCTTATATTCAGG
>CAMWZE010000325.1 GCA_947178685.1 uncultured Porphyromonadaceae bacterium | reverse complement strand
AATCGGGCGTATTGGAGTAATTTGCGAAATTTCAGAAAATAAATATCGGCTCTCCTGTCAATGCGCTCAACACCCGCGAAATCGAGCATTACCTTGCGGCTTACTCGAATTTCGAGGATGTGGAATGTTCCATCTCCACCGGAGGAAAACTGAACGTGGAGATCATACCCATGATTCCGGAGCTAAGGGTATTTGAAGGGGAAACCAGCTACTACATCAACAAAGACGGGAAGAGAATCGACTCCAAACCGAATTTCTTCGTAGACGTCCCTGTGGTGACCGGCAACTTTACACCCTCCTTCACCCCGCGCAATCTGATTTCCCTCTCGCGCTTCATCCAGAGCGACCCGGTGATGCGACACCTGGTCGGGATGATAGAGGTGAGAGATCCGGAAAATATCATACTTGTGCCTCGAATACACGGCCATGTCATCAACTTTGGCGACACCACCAATTTCGCTGAGAAACGACAGGCACTACTGACGATGTATCGCAAGGTGATGCCTTACAAGGGTTGGAACATGTATGACACAATATCGGTGAAATTCCGCCGTCAGATCGTGGCCACCAGGCGCGATAAGACCCGCAATATCCATTCTCATCCCGTAGAGGAGGACACTGATCCGGAAGAAGCGACTCTCCCTGAGGTGGCTCCGGGGGAAATCGGCGGATGAACTTAACCGGGCTATCGCCCAAATTACAACAACAGAATACACACACACCAATGAGTGAGGAGAGATATATAGCAGCAATCGAAATCAGCAGCTCCAAGATCCTGGGCGCTGTAGGAAAGACCACCGGCGAAGGTCAGCTCGAGGTTATTGCCATCGAGCAAGACCGGGGTGTCGACGGGGTGCGCTACGGCATTATCCAGAACCTTGAGGAAACTTCCCTGAGAGTGGCCAGAGTGATCGACAAGCTGCAGAAACGCGCAGGAGTGGCTCCCCGCCTGATTAAAGGGGTGTTTGTCGGCCTCTCGGGACGAAGCCTCAAAAGCATCCCGACAACTGTGTCGATCAATCTCCCTGATGACACTGAAATAAACGATGAGATTCTCGATAGACTCAGAAATGATGCTATCCGAACTGCCATCGACAATACCTTGGAGGTCACTGATGCCGTGCCAAGGATATATAAAGTCGGTAAAACCGAGACTACCTCGCCGAAAGGAACAGTCGGCAACCGTATACAGGGCACATACGACCTTATCGTATGTCGTCCTGAGATGAAACGTAATCTTGAGCGCACAATCCACGACAAACTCGGCATTCGTGTGGAGGGATATATCGTAACCGCTCTCGCAACCGGTCATCTTCTCCTTTCTTCTGACGAGAAAAGGCTCGGCTGTCTCCTCGCTGATATCGGCGCCGAAACAACTACGGTGACTATCTATTCAAAAGGATATCTCAGATATTTCGCTACCCTTCCCATGGGAGGACGCAACATAACACGCGACCTGCAGTCGCTCGGAATCGTCGAGGAGTATGCCGAGGATATAAAGAAGACATCCGGCAATGCCATCGCACCCGACTTCCAGTCATCCCTGAATATCGACGGTATCAAAATGTCTGACGTCAGCAACCTGATCGTGGCACGCACCGAGGAGATTCTCGCCAACGTGGTGGAGCAGGTGGAATATTCCGGGCTTAAGGATGGTGAACTCCCAAGCAAGGTGATAACCATCGGCGGAGGTTCTCGTCTCCAAAATATAAACGAACTTCTCTCAAAACTATTCAACCTCCCTGTCGTACGCGGAAGGTTGCCTAAATATGTTATAATCGACGATCCGAAAGCCACCTCTGCCGACGTGGAGGAGCTGGTGAGTGTGCTCTATGTCGGGGCAACGCATAGGAAACACCAGTGTCTCGAGGAGCCCGCACGCGAGGAGCTCCCCGTGGTGGATGATATTCCTCCGGCACCCGACGACCCGGTGGTGGAATATGAACCTGAAGAGCGGCCGGCAAAGAAAAAAAGAGGCTGGTGGACAGGCCTCCAGACCAAGATCACCAACATATTCAGCGCTCCTGAAGACGAGTCAGACATCCTCGATTAAACCTCTCTATCCTCTTAATACAATTCTTCCCAATGGATGACAACCAAATATATAACTTAGCCGACGACCCCGTCTTCTTCGAGGATCCGAACGCATCCATCATCAAGGTGATTGGAGTGGGCGGCGGTGGCGGCAATGCTGTGAACTACATGTTCAAGCAAGACATACCGAATGTCAATTTCGTGATCTGCAATACCGACAAGCAGCATCTCGATATGTCGCCGGTGCCCACTCGCCTTCTGTTAGGTTGGGATGTGACCCATGGCCGCGGTGCGGGTAATAACCCGGACGTCGGACGCCAGTGTGCCGAAGCCAGTGAGGAAGACATTAAACAGCTGTTCATCGACGGCACCGAGATGGTGTTCATTACCGCCGGAATGGGCGGTGGCACCGGAACAGGAGCCGCCCCCGTCATCGCGCGTCTCGCCAAAGACGCCGGCATGCTGACTATCGGTATCGTAACTGTCCCTTTCCTATTCGAGGGACAGAAGAAGATCCTGAAGGCTCTTGACGGTGCTAAGGAGATGCAAGACCATGTCGATGCTCTCCTGGTGATCAACAATGAGAACCTCATCGAGCTTTACCCGAACTTCAACTTCTTCAACGCATTCGAGAAAGCTGATGATACTCTCGCTAATGCCGCCCGAAGTATCTCCGACATCATATCGGAACGATGCTATATCAACGTCGACTTCCAGGATGTCAAGACCACTCTTAAGGATAGCGGCACGGCTATCATCGCCACTGCTTTCGGCGACGGTGAGCACCGTATATCTGACGCTATCCACAACGCTTTGCACTCCCCTCTTCTGAAAGCCCACGACATAAAGACATCACGGCGTCTGCTCTTCAAATTCACTTGCTGGAAAGATTCCGAAAATCCGCTCCGCGCCGAGGAGATTGCCGAGATAACCCAGTTTACATCTCAGCTCCCTTCAAGCATCGACGTGAAATGGGGTATCGGGGATGATCCGACAATGGGCGACCGCGTGAAGATCACTGTGCTTGCCTCCGGCTTCGACGTGACTATCGACGAGAACAAGGCTGTAAACGGACGTGACATCTCTTTCGGTCCTTCTCCCGAGGAGAAGAGCCAGCAGGATCAAAGAGACAAGGAGGAGATGAACGCACGTATCGCCGAAGTATATGGCACCGACACTATCATCAAACGCAACCGCGACACGGCCCGACTTAAGTATGCCGTGCTGCAACCTTCGCAGTTTGACGATCATGAGGTGATATCTCTTATCGAGAGCACACCCACATATAAC
>CAMWZE010000324.1 GCA_947178685.1 uncultured Porphyromonadaceae bacterium | reverse complement strand
TGGGTATGGGTGTCAGACCGGTGTGGTCACCGATACAGCGCCTGGAGCTGCGTGGAGACTTCTATGGCTATGTTCCTATACGTAAGGTTGTATCAGGTGCCAATGATATGGCTTATCATTCCGGTTGGTTCCGTAATCCCCAGTTCATAGGTGAGCTTGCGGCCGTCTACAATTTCTCGTTCGGTAGTCTCGCCCTTTACGGTAACTATCTTTCCTCACCTGCCGGCAACTGGAATTTTGGTGTCAATTTGGGTGTTCTGCTGCAGGCTCCACGCATACTTCGCTGAGATTCTTGTTTAGAAGGATTAGTCTCTGATAAGAAATCACCACTGAGAAAAGATTTTCTCAGTGGCGATTTCTTTAATGTAGCTACGAGTTGATTATATTGGTGTGCTTGTCGGTTGATGACTCTTTACCTATTAGTTGAACGGCTCAGAAGACCTACTATCCAGAGCAAGAATATAGCTCCTACTACAGAGGTGATAAGATTTCCGATTATGCTGGAAGTTGATATGCCTATCAAACCAAAAAGCCAGCCTCCCAATACACCTCCGATAATACCTACTACAAGATTAACTATAATCCCGAAGCCTCCGCCACGCATAAGTTTGCCGGCTACTGCGCCGGACACAATACCAATAAGAATATACCAGATGAAACTCATAGTTGTGAATTTTATTATTAATTATAAACTTGCTTAGTTAATGATCGGTCGGATTAGAACCGGTGACGTTTTACGATTTGAAACACTGCATATTCTCATTTTGTTCATAATCTTCTTTATCGCTTCTCTAAATATGCAATAATAGCACTGCGTACGGGCAGATGGGGGAGGTATAGTGTTTATTTGTCTGTAGTAAGCATTGATTCATTTTGAGCTTTACAGCAACGCTCCTTTGAGCCGGATAGCAACATGATAAGTTTATTCCTTTTGTAATTTTGCATCGTAAAATAAAAAATATCTCAAAGTATGAATAAACTTATCGTAATAATTGGTGCAGGGCCGGGACTTGGCTATTCGATAGCCGAGAGATTTGCAAAAGATGGTTTTCTTGCTTTTGGTAAGAACGGTATCTTCCACAATCCTTTACTGACTTCGATAGCAACAGCACACGGGAAAAGTGTTGCACAGATTGTTTTACGTTGGCTCTATCAGCGAGATATAGTTATCATACCTAAGAGTACACATCTTGAACGTATGATTGAAAATTTTGCAATTCTTGATTTCAGCCTTACTGATGAAGAAATGAGTCTTATAACAACCTTAGACAAAGGCAAGAGTTTGTTCAACTGGTGGTAAATTTTTAATTTTGTGTTTATGAAGCTGAGTAATGAAAGTGTACGCGATCATGAATCGGTAATCTTCAGTTGCTTTATGCTGGGCGAGACTCTGCAGGAGCACCGTTTATCCAATCATTCTCTTGTACTTGTCTGTGACGGAGAAATAGATATTCTGGACAAGAATAGTGAGGTAACGGTCAAGAAAGGTGAATACGTATTCCTGAAAAGAGATTGTCAGGTAAGGATTCATAAACACTCGGCTGGTGAGATACCGTACAGTGCTATGAGCATACGCTTCAAGCGTCCGGCTTTGCGAATCTATTTCCGACAGCTGAAGCAGTCTGATTTACCATCTGATGTCAGAAGTCTTGATACTGCTGCTACAAAGATTGAGCGGAACTTATACCTTGACAGTCTGTTTTCCTCATTGCGTCCGTTCCTGAACAGCGGTCAGGAACCATCGCAGGAATTTATCGACATGAGGTTTACTGAAGCATTAGGTTGTTTGTTGCGTACTGCTCCTGCCTTCTATCCGACACTATTCGACTTCGACGAGGAGTAGAAGATTGATTTGCTCAAGTTTATGGAAGAACATTATACAAAAGATATGAGTATGGAGGAGTTCGCCATTTATACCGGGCGTTCGCTTGCCACGTTCAAAAGAGATTTCGCAAAGCTGTCAGCACTGACTCCTCAGAAGTGGTTGATTGAACGTCGTCTGATTAAAGCAGCCGAACTGCTTTCAAAGGGAATGAGTGTTTCAGATACTTATATTCAAGTAGGATTTCATAATCGCTCACATTTCACAAAACTGTTTACTGCCAAATATAATTGTCCTCCGTCGATGTGGAAATAGAGTGGGGGTGTGTAGATAGATTTTGATCAGGACAGTTTTGTAGAACTCGCAAGTGAAGAATAATGTGGTAAGCAAGGTAATCAAATTCTTAGAGGTACATGAGAGTAAGACCCCAACACGTTTGTAGAGGAAGCTACATGGCGTAAGGAAAATGCGAGTTGGCTCAGATGGTCACATTAACTTAATGTTTTCCTAATTGGTTACCAGAATAATGGATAAAAAACTTTCACTTCATCACTTGACCGTTAAGGTCAGGAGATGAAGTGAAAACGTAATACACTGTTGAGGTGTGCTAAAGCTGTAGTTTATTTTTTCGGAGGAAATGTATCAGCAATTTGTTTTGCCACTCTTTTGATTGCGCCTTTCAGATCGCTACCTTGGTCAATGCCAAGTCCGAAAGCACCTCGACATGACGCTACGGGACGACCGGTCATATAATCAATAAAGTTTACTATCACTATAGTTTCCGAATTATCGTTGCTGACTCCGTATTTAACTAACAGAAGTTCTTCCTTCTGGCGGGGCGTGAGTTCATGGATACGCATATCGTTGACTAATTTCAGTCTTGAGGAAGCGACAGCGTCAAACAGCTGAATCTCGTATTCCATCAGTTCAGCGGGGATATGATATGTATCATTATTTATGACAGAAGCATATTCATACTTGGATAAGTCAACTGTAGTTGAAACGGTAGTCTTTGAAGTGGTACAACTCGGTAGAAGAAGTATAATTGCCAGTATCGGCAGAAAGCATTTCAGAACGTTATTCATAATAACCGGGTGATTTGACTATCAAATGAACACGTGAGAAAACACTTTCATATCTTACGTATGCGATAATCTCGACTTTACCGGAAAAACCGGAGGTGTTGGTGAAGGTTATCAGGTGACCGTTGGTGTCAATTTTGATATATTTGCTGAGTTCAGAGTACTCAAAGTCATAAACATTGAAAGAAGGGTCAATCTCTACACCGGTTTCAAAACTATATGAGCCATATTCTTCATTGTTATGCCAGCTTGAAAGATATATCTCTATGGTTGAATCCCACTCCGGTAATTTTTTTGTTTCAGGAAAACATTCAGCATACACTATTTTTGCTCCGGATATCTCCTTGTCGCGGTTATAAAGCCATGAGTCGACATAGACACTATAGAAATTAGTGTTCAGAGGGTAGGCGCGTTCTCCTGCGA
>CAMWZE010000323.1 GCA_947178685.1 uncultured Porphyromonadaceae bacterium | reverse complement strand
CCTTAAAACTTAAAGCAATAGCAAACATATTTAATAAAATAATAAAACATCTTTGCTTATTTTATGAAAAAGGGCAGCGGCTTTCGAGCCGACTGCCCTTTTCTTGTGGGTATTACCTGAGCCAGTTGAGATGCTTGACGAGGGGAAGAGCCTGGGCCTCGGTGATGGCCCCACCTTTTACCGTGAGCCAGGAAACAAGAGCACATATACTTACCGGAAGTGAGAGTGAGTATGACATGCTCATCTCGATTACTATGAATATGGCCATCAACGGAGTGCGTATGACGCCGCTCATCACGCCGGCCATGCCGTAGAAAGCGAATAGAGACACCGGGAGATGGACTCCGAGATAGTGATTGCAAAGGGAGGCGAAAAGAAATCCTGCAAGACCACCGGCAAATAGGGTGGGTGCGAAGTCACCTCCCACACCGCCGCTGCTGTTGGTGGCGCTGACGGCCCAGCACTTGCAAACCAATATACAAGCGGCCACCATCATAAGCCCTTCTATTGAGGCTATCCCTGCAGAGTGGAGCACGCTGCCGTTGGTGATGGCGTCGAAATCTCCCCCTATCACCTTTGTCAATACCGGATAGCCAACGCCATACATGGAGGGGAAGAGAAAGAGGATCGCTCCAAGCATTACGCCACCGGTGATGTTTCTTCTCCACGGATTGGATATACCCTTGAATACCTTATCCATGTAATTGGTGACTCCGCTGTAGTAAAGGCTATAAGCACCGCAGAATATGCCTAAGGCGATTACGGCAGGCAAGGAGGCCCATTCGAAGCCCTCCATAGGATGGAAGAAGAGATCAGCTTGAAAACCGTTGCATGCGAAGGAGGTGAGATAGGCTGCCAAAGCGGCAACTGTGACGGCTAAGATAGAAAGAGTTGTAAGGCTGATGCGTAGCAATTCAAGTGAGAACATCAGACCGCCGAGGGGGGCCGAAAAGATTCCGGCGATACCGGCGCTCGCTCCACATGCAAGAAGTATCTTTATTCTATTGCTGTCAAGTCCCATCAACTGACCAATATTGCTGCCAATCGCGGCGCCGGTTGCGGCAATAGGGCCTTCAGCACCTGAAGAGCCACCCATACCGAGTGTGATAGTGCCACCGAGTATGGCTGAGAATGTAAGGTCGTGACGCAGACGGTAGGATTTCTGTTTCAGATCGTTGATAAGCTGGGCAACCACATGAGTGAGGCTGTGGTGGAGAAAATAGCGTGTAAAGATGCCTGAGAGCAGGATTCCCGCTATTGGCACACCAATTATCCACCAGTTGAATTGAGAGGACATTATGTGGGGAATGAAGGTGTAGGCCACTGCATGTATCATCTTTTTGAATATATGGGCCAGAAATCCGGCTACTATACCTGTGATTATAGCGAGTATGATCATATATGTATAGTCAGACATATGATTACGGCACCATACAGATATGCGCGACAATGGTGCCGATTCCTGAATTTGTCCGGAATCATGGCTTAGTGTGAAATCGGAAGGAATACTTCTCTTTGTATCAGGAGTGGATTTATTCATAACTGATAACTATATTAAGTTGCTTGGTGACGAAAGGAAGGGGCGGAAGCCTGATGAGGATGAGGAAAGAGGAGGTGTGGCTTCTTTGGTATAACGTAATATGAGGGAGTTTTGTTAAATATTCATAATGCAGGTGCAGGTCTCTTTCCCAAGAGACCTGCACCTATGCGAATCAAAATATTTCTACAAACCTAACATAAACGATTTATTTAATTGTACCTGTTTCCCCGAACTATTTAAACCTACAATATCTTTTTACCTCGAACTTACCTAAAAACATCTTTACCTTTAGATTCTTCCCTGCGGGCTATCATATATCGGTAGGCGCAGGGCCTGTGTGGGGGGCTTATCATTATCTTTATGTTGCAAAGATAGGGATAGAAAAGGGGGTGAGCAAGCATTATAGGTGGGATATAAGTGGATATATAGATTATATAGAATATTAACATCTGATTATCAGATGTTAATAAAATCAGAATATAGACGTGATATAAGGCGTTATATAGGGATATAAGAGAGATTTTCGCCCATTTCAGCCACCTGTCGGTCGAAATTTTCGCGGTCGGAGGCGCGATTTCTCATGCGGTTGCGGTAGGCATAGACAGTGTTGACGGAATAGCCCAGAATCTGAGCGATGCGTCCGCTTTGTTCCACACCAAGGCGCACGAAAGCATATATTCGCAATTCCGGCGGGAGAGGTTCGCCGGGAACAATCTCGATGCGCTGGTCGGGCAGGAGGAGAGTGTTGATCTGGGCTACGAAGTCGGGAAATATATCCAGGAGAGCCTTGTCGATAAGGCGGTAGAATTCCTGGTTGTCGCCTTCGGCAAACTTGCCGGTTGACACAAGCTTCATCAGCTCGTCACTTTGTCCGGAGGCAATTTTCCGAGTCACCAGTTTTGACAGTTGTTCGAGCCGTGATGCGTAGCTTGAGCAGAGGCCAATGAAATTGCCTACATATGACTCCAGTTTTTTGGATGTCTGTGCAAGCTTTTCCTGGCTGATGCGGTTTTTTCTCAGGGAAGAGAAGGTGAATATGAGCAGGGCAATAGTGGCCAGGAAAAGCAAAGTGGTGACGATGATATAGGCCATCATATGGTTGCGCGATGTGACGGCGCGTCGATGTATGGCAGAATCGATGAGGGGAATGATCGGGGCGATTGCAGTGGTGTGCATACGTATATTGCCCGAGTTGGCATCTTCGAGAGTGTGGTTGACATATCTGAAAGCATTGTCGATATCCCCGTGGAGATACATCCAGTTGGCGAGGGTAGGGAGCGCCAGTCCCTCCCGGACACAGCCTCTGATATCGCTTTCGGAGGCAACGGCGAGATATTTGGTGTAGTTGCGGAAATCCCCTTTATTCCTGTAGACGGTGGCCAGCTGGTATGCTGCCATGCCATAAAGATTGCTGTCTTGGGGAAGAGCTTTCAGGAGGCTTTCAAGACTCGACATAGCCTCGGTCCAGCGGTGCTCATCAACGAGGCGTTCGCTGAAGATGAACCTGTGGAATGTGTTTTCTTCCGGGAGGTAGCGCAACAGGCTGTCGTCGCATTCACGGTAGCGGGCACGATAGAGATTTACATAGTATTCATTGTTGCCCGCCCATGTCATTATGTAGGAATAGCAGCGCCGGGCAGTCATCCAATATCCCACTTTCTCTTCAGGGGTACGGATTATGTGTTCAATTGAGTCGAGACGATGTAGCGCCGGGGGAAATATTCCGGCTGTCGCGAGGGCATCGACCGATGCAAGGTCGGCGCGAAGAGTGTTGACGGAGTCATGGAGTTGGGAGGAGAGGGCT
>CAMWZE010000322.1 GCA_947178685.1 uncultured Porphyromonadaceae bacterium | reverse complement strand
AATTGAAATATGGCGTAACGTAGGGACCTATAACCGCGATGATAAACCTGAACCTCAACAGTCGTTTAACATGCCGGAGCCAAGTGCCTACGTTCCGCGGATTATCACACATCCTCATCCAAATATTTTTTTGATATGAAAAGATCTGACTTTCTAATTACATTCATTTTGCTTCTTTCAATCATCCCCACTTCCACATTCCTTACATCTTGCGACAAGGAGGAAGACTACCTTGAGCTTATCGTTGATGGCGAACACGTCAACGAGGGCACTCTGACCTTCAGCTATGAGGGCGGAAGCAAGAGGCTCACAGCCATACATAATGCTGATGCCAGGATTTCCGTCACTATCGATTACTCGTATTCCTTAGGCACCCATTGGCTCTCAATAGATTACTGGCAACGAGACGACGGATATGGGATAGAGGTACAATGCGACAATAACCAGGGGACAGTTGCAAGAAAAGCCATTGTTAGAATACAAGTGGGCAATGCGTCGAGATACATAACCGTATATCAGGATCCCAAACCAACTTCACAAACTGACAAGAACAGCTATGTCATAGAGAGCAACGGCGCACACGTAGATATCAGAATGAAGGCAAACGGAAAAGTCACCACCTTACTCACCTCAGATCAGCCCCGATGGCTGACATACGACATAATCGAGGAGGAGGGGGATTCATACATCCTTTCCTGCGACATCAACGAGAACACCGGCCTCGGCAGAGCCGCTTTCATAAATATCTATGTCAACGGAACTACCACCGAGGTAATCTCATTCCGTCAGAAACCCGCCGTGCTCCCATCATCCGTCACAATCAACACTGCCGGTCCGGGCCAGCTCTTCGTCTTATTTGGAGATGAGCGATACAAGCTCCTCCCCATACGCCATCTTACCATAACAGGAAGCATCAATGCCCTTGACCTCCATGTGTTGAAACAGTTCTCCATATCCGGCTTGGTAGGGACGATGAACCCTATTGACATCGACCTTTCCTGGACCAACATATATAGCAGCAGGACCAGCTGGTATCCCAACCTACCGGTCGATTTTTCAGATCAAATACCGTATATCGTCGACAATACCCTGCCGAAGGAGATGTTCTGCACGGCAAGCAACTTGCAGTCGATACGACTGCCTTTCTCGCTACGCATCATTGAGAATAAATGTTTTTTCTTGTGCCACTCTCTCAAGGAAATAGAGATACCTGACGAGGTTGTGTCCATCGAAAACTACGCTTTTAGCAACTGTCGCAACCTAACCCGGATAGAGATCTCTCCTAATTCACGCTTACGGCAAATCTGGACATGCGCATTCTCTACCGACTCCCACCTCTCCAATCTCTATATCCCGACCAGTGCAGACCAGATCCATAAGGAAGCCTTCAGGGACTGTAAGGTCGATACCCTGCAGTTAGACATTCCTGTTCCGCCACAGATAGACTACGGCCCTAGGGGGAAGGTGCTCATCGTCCCCATGGGCAGCAAGGAGGCTTACGAGGCCGCTCCGAATTGGAACAGATTCGAGAAAATAGAGGAGACCGACTATATTGTCTTCTGACAGCTTATCCCCGCATCATTGATTTTCCGTTTTTCTGCCGTTTTAACCTACGTCGATGGCCGTTTCTCAATTTTTTTTATTATTTTTGCGCAATTACTAACCTAAAAATACCTCTAATGAAAAGAATTCTTTTTGCCTCACTCCTTGCAGCCGGTCTGCCGGTGATGGCATCAAACACCTACATGGAAGCTCCCGCCGGTGCTCCCGAAGTTGTGGTGCCCGACTCCACAGGCTTCAAATTCACCGATGTGAAAATCAACAAGACAACACCGGTGAAAGACCAGAATAAATCAGGCACATGCTGGAGTTTCTCCGGCACAAGCGTGCTTGAAGATGAGGTGCTCCGCAAGGGTGGTCCCGAACTTGATCTTTCCGAGATGTGGACAGTGCGCAACTGCTATATCGACAAGGCTAAGAAATATATCCAGACCCACGGTAACATCAACTTCGCACAGGGTGGCTCTTTCGCCGACGTGCTATATGCAGTCGACAATTATGGAGCTATACCCGAAGAGGTTTATGCAGGTCTTAACTACGGCGAGAAGAAACATTCCCACTATGAGATGGAGGCTGCCCTCAAGGGCTATCTCAACGCAATCGTTAAGAATCCCAATAAGAAGCTGTCTACAGCATGGCTTCCCGGATTCATCAGCATCCTCGACGCTTATCTTGGTCCGGCTCCCGAGACCTTCACATACAACGGCAAGACCTATACCCCGAAGTCTTTCGCCAAAGAGATGGGCATCAATGCCGACGACTTCATCAATATCACCAGCTATACCCACCATCCCTTCTATGAGGAATTCGCTCTTGAGATTCCCGACAACTGGCTGTGGAGCAAGGTGCAGAATGTGCCTATGGAGGAGCTTTCAGAGATCGTTGACAATGCCCTCAACAACGGCTACACCGTAGGTTGGGCAGCCGACGTTTCCGAGGGTGGTTTCAAATGGGCCAAGGGCTTCGCTGTGAATCCCGTTCCCGTAACCGGTGAAGACCTCGAAGGCACCGAGCTATCACGCTGGGTGAAACTCTCCGACAAAGACCGAGCCAACGAAACCTTCAATATCAAGGGCCCTGTAAAGGAGAAGAAAGTGACTCAGGAGATGCGTCAGACGGGCTTTGACAATTTCGAGACCACCGACGACCATGGTATGGAGATCGTAGGCATCGCGAAAGACCAGAAAGGCAACAAATATTACAAAGTAAAAAATTCCTGGGATACCAATCAGGTTTACGATGGCTTCATCTACGTTTCCGAACCCTTCTTCCTTGAGAAGACCATGAGCGTGATGGTCAACAAAAATGCCGTACCCTCGAAGATATCCAAAAAATTCAAATAATTAATATGGCGCAAGTCAAGGCTAAGAAGGCGTTGGGACAGCACTTCCTCAACGACCTCAACATTGCCCGCCGTATAGCCGACACTATCGGCTCAGAAAATCTCCCTGCCGGCGCAAGTCGGTGGGGAGATTTGCCAGTGCTGGAGATCGGTCCAGGCATGGGGGTGCTGTCTCAGTTTCTGCTTCAATCAGGCCGACCGGTTAAGGCCGTGGAGCTTGATTCGGAAAGCGTGGTATATCTCCATAAACTCTACCCTACTCTCGACGTGATCGAAGGCGACTTTCTGAAGATGGATCTCGACGGGGTATTTCCCGGGGAGTTCGACCTCATAGGCAACTATCCCTAAAACATATCGTCGCAGATATGCTTCAAAGTGCTCGATTACAAAGAGAATATTCCGGTGGTTGCCGGGATGCTCCAGAAAGAGGTTGCGGAAAGCATCG
>CAMWZE010000321.1 GCA_947178685.1 uncultured Porphyromonadaceae bacterium | reverse complement strand
CATAAGCCGCGATGATGAGCCGGCCATGTTGCCGGAACTTATCCGAAGGAAGAGACGTGAGCTTTTGGAAAATGCACCCCGGGCCACGCGCGAGGTAATATCTGACTTGGATAAAGGTGTGACTGCTGAAAAGGTGGTTGCAGAGACTGAGGTCATCTCAGAGCAGCCGATAATTGAGGATATACCTCTGGCGGATATACCTGTCATTGAGTCTGAGCTGACGGTGACCACAACAGAGCCGGCGATAGCCGAGCCTGTAATACCGGCGATAACCAAGCCGGTCGTAGAAGTATCCGAACCTATATTGGAAGAGGTTGCTGCGGAGATTGATGAGTCTGTGCCGGTGGTTAAAGAGGCTGAAAAGACAGTTGAGGAAGTTTTCCCGGAGGTGATGCCGGAGCGACCGACAGTAGTGCAGGAAGTTAAAGTAGCTAATCCGGAGCAAAAGGTGGTGGTGCCGGAAGTAAAGGTGGTGTTGCCGGAAGTAAAGGTAGTTGTTCCGGAGGTAAAAGTAGTGGTCTCTGAAAGAGACGATATTACGGTATCCGGAAAGGTGACGGACTCCCGACAGAAAGTATCAGATCTCAAACAGTCGATATCTGCATTCAGGGAGGAGATGCAAGTTGATAAAGGGGAGAAGGAGACTTACAAGTTTGATGATTTTTCCGAACCGAGAGGGCGCCTTGTTTTCAGCATAAACGATCGTTACCGTTTCCGCCGAGAGCTTTTCAACGGGTCAGATGTAGACTTCAACACCACACTCTCATTGGTTGCCTCCATGGATGACTATGAAGAGGCACAGGATTATTTCCTTGATGAACTGCAATGGGATGAGAAATCACCCGATGTGATTGATTTCCTCGAGATTCTCAAAAACTATTTCAAGTGATGGGTGGAAAGCTTTATATAGTGCCTACACCTGTAGGTAATCTCGACGACATGACTTTCCGTGCCGTAAAAGTGCTCAATGAGGCTGATCTGATATTGGCTGAGGATACACGTACGTCAGGGGTGCTTCTGAAACATTTCGACATCCACACCCCGATGCGCAGCCATCACAAATTCAATGAGCATGAGGAGGCTCCGAAAATTGCTGAAAGGGTGCTCGGTGGGGAAACCATAGCTCTGATATCCGATGCCGGAACACCCGGTATCTCCGACCCGGGATTCATGCTCAGCAGGGAGTGTCGTAAGATTGGTGCAGATGTGGAGTGTCTGCCGGGTGCGACGGCTTTCGTGCCGGCTCTCGTAGCCTCCGGACTGCCGTGTGACCGCTTTGTGTTTGAGGGATTTCTCCCTCCGAAGAAGGGACGTGCCACACGTCTGTCGCTGCTGGCCGCAGATCCGCGTACGGTTGTGATCTATGAATCTCCCAAGCGGCTTGGGAGAACCTTGCGGCAATTGGCAGAATGGTTCGGCCCTGACCGCGAGGCTTGCGTGTGTCGGGAGATCTCGAAGCTGCACGAGACTTTCCACAGAGGCTCATTGGCTGAACTCGAAAAGTTTTTTACAGTGAACCAAGCAAAGGGAGAGATTGTTATCGTTATTAAAGGTCGCGACGAAAAAGATCGTATGCAGTCGGATGGGAAATCCCCGATGACGGATGACGATCCCGATTTCGAAGAGACTGATGAATGATTCCCTGATGACGAATCCCTGAAACTGTAAATTAACTAAAAAAACATATTATGAAGAAAAGCTTAATCCTTTTTGGAATCGGAGCCGCATTGCTCGCTTCCTGCTCAGGCAACAACCAGAAGATTACTGAAGACTCAATGCGTATTGCCGAACTATCGGCCGAATATGCTGAGGCAAGCAGTTTCAACGACTCCTTGATGCTCCTTATGGGTGACATCTATACCGGACTCGACTCAATCAATATGCAGGAGGGACTGCTTTATAATATGGGCACCGGTGAATCGGTTGACCGTCGTGCCGAGATTCGCCAGAATCTTGCCAATATCAAATCGCGCCTTGAGGCCAATAGAAAGCTGCTCGCCGACATGGAGGCACGTCTTAAGAAGAGCGACAATCAGAACAGTGTGCTCCTGAAGACCATCGATCAGCTTAAGAACCGCATTGCTACTCAGGACCAGAAAATTGCACAGCTTGAGAACGATCTTACCAATGCAAAGGCTGAGATCGAGACACTGAACGCTCATGTGGCTCAGAGTGCGGTTGATCTCGCCGCAGAGCAAGAGGCTAAGGAGAAGGCTCAGGCGGAGGCAACTGAAATCGAGAATGCCGCCAACACAGTTTATTATGCCATCGGCACCAATAAGGAGCTGAAGAAGAATGATCTTCTTGAGAAGAAATTCCTCGGCCAGACAAAGGTGCTTAAGGGAGACTTCAATGAGTCTTACTTTACTAAGGCAGATAAGCGTACTCTCAGCACTATACCTACAGGATCTAAGAAAGTGAAGATCTGGACCAACATGCCCGCCGATTCTTATGAGATCCTGGAGAACGCTGATAAGACCAAGACTATCAAGATCACCAACCCGACAGAGTTCTGGAGCATGACTCCGTATCTCGTGATTCAGGTGGATTAAGGCAGTCTGTCATGAACATTGAAAAAGCTATCTCCCTCAAGAGACTCTTATTAATCATATGTTTGGCAGGTCTGCTGGCCGGATGTAAGCCTACCGAGAAGAACTATCAGGCAGCTTATCAGGTAGCCCAAAACAAACGAAAGGCGGAGAGAGCCGCCGATCCCGACATGGCACTTCCGGCAAATGCTCTGCAACGTATGGATGGAATCCGCACAAAGAATGTGAATGGAGAGGAGTTGATGATGAAGCGTGTCTTCATTAAGTTTGTCGGGAAAGGGGATGCTCCTGAGATCAAGAAAATGAATGTGGCGGTGGCAAAATATAAGATGCCAACCAACGCAGTGGCCCAGACTGAAGATCTGGTGAATAATGGTCTGCAGGCTTTCCCGGTTGAAAGTGCCGACGGCTCATTCTATGTCATAGCGGCTACATTCCCGACCTTGGAGGAGGCTGCTGACTTTGTCAAGTCGTATAAAAAGAATCATGATGCGGCTTCTTTCGTGGGTCTCGAAGGAGCACCACTGATAATTGAACGCTGAATGAGAATATTACGCTGAATATTTTCAACTCGCACACGTTGACCGCATGGCATGTAAGCTTATATGCATAATTACGATATGAAAAAGTTGACCGAGCATCTGCCCGGTCAACTTTTTTTGTACGTTTCTTTTCCACTAAAACTTTCTTAATACGATTTATATTTTGGCCTGTATTTATAATTTATAATTTAGATTTTGAATTAAAAGCAAAGATAATAATTTTAATTGATATGCAGTTAAATTTGCACAGCAATTTCTTGTTG
>CAMWZE010000320.1 GCA_947178685.1 uncultured Porphyromonadaceae bacterium | reverse complement strand
CAACATATATAAAACATGGCTAAAAGTTATGAAGCGTCCGGCGTGAATCTTGAGGCCGGCTACGAAGTAGTGAGCCGCATCAAGAAGCATGTCGCTTCCACAAACCGTCCCGGCTGCATGGGCAATATCGGCGCATTCGGCGGTATGTTCGACCTCGGCAGTCTCGGCTACAAGCATCCGATTCTTGTCAGCGGCACTGATGGTGTCGGCACGAAACTGAAGATTGCATTCGCTCTTGACAAACATGACACCATCGGCATCGACGCCGTGGCTATGTGCGTCAATGATGTTCTCGCCCAGGGTGCTGAGCCCCTTGTCTTCCTCGACTATGTCGCTGTCGGGAAAAACCACCCCGAAGTGGTGGAGGCTATCGTGGCCGGCGTAGCTGAGGGATGCCGCCAGGCCGGGTGTGCTCTTGTCGGGGGTGAAACCGCCGAGATGCCGGGTATGTATGACGAAGACGACTACGATATCGCCGGATTCACTGTCGGTGCCGTAGAGAAAGATAATCTCATCGACTGCTCTAAGGTAAAGGTCGGTGATGTGATTGTAGGTATCGCCTCTTCGGGTGTGCATTCCAACGGGTTCAGCCTTGTTCGCAAGATTGTTGCTGACAATAATCTTGACCTCAATTCAAAACTTGAGGAAACCGGCGACCAAACTCTCGGCGAAATGCTCCTTACTCCCACAAAGATATACTGCAAACAGGTGCATGATGTCCTCAAGGAGGTAGATGTCCACGGAATAGCTCACATCACCGGTGGCGGCTTCGACGAGAATATCCCCCGTATCCTGAAAGAGGGACAAGGGGTGGAGGTCAAGGAAGGCTCCTGGGAGATTCTTCCGGTGTTCCGTCTGCTGGAAAAATATGGCAAAGTGCCTCACCGTGAGATGTTCAACATCTTCAACATGGGAATCGGCATGGTCCTTGCTGTTAATGAAGAGGATGCTCCCAAGGTGGTTGAAATCCTGACAAATGCCGGTGAGAAGGCTTCCGTCATAGGCAAGATTGTTGAGGGAAACGGTGTCACCATAAAATAAGCCTTCAATAATGGCAAAAAAAAGATTAGCAGTCTTCGCAAGCGGCAATGGCTCCAATTTCGAAGCCATTGTCAAGGCTTGCGTGGAGGGTGAGATTGATGCGGAAGTGGTGCTTTGCGTGACCGACCGTCCGGGTGCATACGTCACACAGCGTGCCTCTCGTGCCGGAGTGCCTTGCATTGAGTTCCGCCCGAAAGACTATGTATCCAAACAGGAGTTTGAGACAATGCTTCTTTCCCATCTCCGTGAAAAAGGAGTGGAACTGATATGTCTGGCCGGCTACATGAGGATTATCGGTGAGACCTTGCTGGAAGCTTACGCAGGTCGTATCCTTAACATCCACCCTTCTCTGCTTCCTGCCTTCAAAGGAGCTGACGCCGTAGGACAAGCTCTGGCCTACGGCGTGAAAGTGTTCGGAGTGACGGTGCATTATGTAGATGCTTCGCTCGACGGCGGAAAGATAATTGCTCAGGCAGCGATTCCCTACGAAGGGTCAGACCGCGACGACCTTGAAGCGATGATTCATGCTCGCGAGCATATCATCTATCCGGAGGCGATAAGGAAGGTGCTTCCTCTTGTCTGAACCTCCGTCTCCCGGATTTTCAAATTTTAAAACAACAAGTGAAGAAATAAATATATGAGAGCTTTAATCAGTGTAAGCGATAAAACCGGAATTGTGGAGTTTGCCACTGCCCTCAAGAATATGGGGTGGGGACTCATAGCAACCGGAGGCACTCTCAAAGTGCTCCGTGAAAGCGGCCTGGAGGTTTCAGATATCCAGGATATCACCGGTTTTCCGGAAATCTGCGAAGGTCGTGTGAAGACCCTCCATCCCAAAGTGCATGGCGGTCTGCTTGCCCGCCGCGACAGCGAAGACCATCTTCGCCAGATTGCCGAAAACGGTATCGAGACAATAGAGATGGTCTGTGTGAACCTTTATCCCTTCGAGGCTACAATCGCCAAGGAGGGTGTGACCATGGAGGATGCTGTCGAGAATATCGACATAGGCGGTCCCTCTATGCTGCGCAGTGCGGCTAAGAATTTCAGGGATGTGACCGTGGTTTGTGATCCTGCTGATTATGCAATGGTGCTTGAGGAGATTGCAGCTAATGGAGACACTCTTCCTGAAACTCGCCTCAAACTGTCGGCGAAAGCCTACACTCACACAGCTTTATACGACAGCTGTATCGCTACATATATGCGCCGTCAGGCCGGGCTTGATGAGAAACTTTTCCTCAGTTTCGATGCCATCCAGACCCTCCGCTACGGTGAAAACCCTCATCAGGCTGCCACCTTCTACCGTGCGCCGAAGGAAGTTTCTTATTCAGTTGCACATGCTCGCCAGCTCGGTGGAAAAGAACTCAGCTACAACAATATCCAGGATGCGAACGCCGCTCTCAACATCGTGCGTGAGTTCGCCGAGCCTTTCTGCTGCGCCCTCAAGCATATGAACCCGTGCGGCGCCGGAATAGGCAAGGATCTTCTTGAAGCATGGACACGTGCTTATGAGGCTGACAAAGTGAGCATCTACGGTGGCATCGTGGCTATGAACCGTCCACTGACGGCGGAAGTGGCTCGCCAGATGAAACCGATTTTCCTTGAGATTGTCATGGCTCCCTCTTTCGAGCCGGAGGCTCTTGAGGTGCTCGCCTCTAAAAAGAATCTCCGCCTCCTTGAGGTCACTATGGACAATGTGCGCGAGCCGCAGAAACAGTATGTCGGTGTCAACGGCGGTCTCCTTGTGCAGGATTCAGACGTTGAATGTAAGGAAGTGACTCCCGATATGTGTGTCACTGAGCGTAAGCCCACAGAGAAGGAACTTCAGGAGATGGACTTCGGTTGGAAAATAGTCAAACACGTCAAGAGCAACGCCATAGTTGTCGTGAAAGATGGTGCGACAGCTGGCGTCGGCGCCGGACAGATGAACCGTGTCGGCTCTGCCCAGATTGCTCTTGAAGAGGCTAAGGCCGCCGGTATTACGGAAGGTCTCGTGCTTGCTTCAGATGGTTTCCTCCCATTTGGTGACACCGTTGAGCTTGCATCAAAATATGGTGTGACTGCTATTGTGCAGCCCGGCGGAAGCATCCGCGATGAGGATTCAATCCGTGTCGCTAATGAAAAGGGCATTACAATGCTCTTCACCGGCATGCGCCACTTCAAACATTGATTCCCCTCTCATATCTCCTGAAGAATGGAAAAGAATAAGAAAGTGCTTGTAGTCGGTAGCGGGGGAAGAGAACATGCTATCGTGAAGGCTCTGGCCCGCTCCCCGCAGGTGGAGAAAATTTTCTGTGCCCCCGGTAATGCCGGAATAG
>CAMWZE010000319.1 GCA_947178685.1 uncultured Porphyromonadaceae bacterium | reverse complement strand
GATAAATATCTCCCTTATGATATGGCGGTTATGGATAGCGTGTTATATGATCAACTTTCCTATAGGTTTATATATCCTGATTTTCTATGTGTGGAAGTGGTCAACAGTAACGATTCCGTGATTTGCGGCAATCCTAAATTCAAGGGAGCATCAGGGTTGGATTCCTTCAGATTCAGTATCAATCCTAACGAAGGAATATATTACAAGGCGTATATGACACCGCTGACCCGCCACATACTCTCGCAGATGCTTGGAATCATTATTACGGTATTTCTCCTGATGATCGCTTTTTCTCTGGCATTCTGGTATCTGTTCCGTACAGTGTCGCGGCTGCGTACTATCGAGGAGATGAAAGATGATTTTGTCAGCAATATGACTCATGAATTGAAAACTCCGATTGCGATAGCATATTCGGCCAACGATGCTCTGCTCAATTATGACACATCCAACGACCCCGATAAAAAGAGAAGGTATCTGACGATTGCAAACAAACAGTTGAAACGACTTGGCGAGCTGGTGGAGAACATCCTTGCCATGAGTATGGAACGTCGGAAAACAATGAAACTCAAACCGGAAGAGATACAATTGCACGAGTTGGTAGAGGAAATCGCTGTCGCCCAGCGCATGAGAGGCGATAAGGAGATAACTATAAAAGTGGATGTGGCTGAAAATATCGTCGTAAAGGCTGATAAGACCCACTTGGCGAATGTGCTGAACAATCTGATTGACAATGCAATCAAATACTCCGACGATAGGGTAGAGATAACTATAACAGGCAATGGAGAGGAACTATCGGTAAAGGATAACGGCATCGGTATTCCGTCAAAGTCGATTCCATATTTATTCAATAAGTTTTATCGTGTCCCGCAAGGCAACCGTCAGGATGTCAGGGGCTATGGCATAGGACTGTATTATGTGAGGAGTATTCTCGATAAAATGGGCTGGTCTATCGTGGTCAGAAGTAAAGAGGGAGAGGGCTCGGTATTCACAATTAAATTCTGTAAAGATGAGTAATAAGATACTGTTTGTAGAAGATGAGGGAGACTTGACGCTGATTGTAGCAGACACTCTGCGCGGACAAGGCTATGACGTTATTACAGCTGCTGACGGTATAGAGGGAATTAACAAATTCAAATCCGATGGTGCCGATATTGTAGTGGCAGATGTAATGATGCCAAAGATGGATGGATTCACAATGGCAAAAGAGATAAGAAAATTATCTCTGACAGTGCCATTGCTTTTTCTCACCGCAAAAAGCACAATAGATGATGTGGAGCAGGGATTTGAGATTGGCGCCAATGACTATCTTAAAAAGCCCTTTGATCTCCGCGAACTGATAGTGCGCATTAAGGCATTATTAAGAAGATATGGTGACAACCGCACTAACGACATACGGTTTGCAATTGGAGCATATACTTTTAACGTAACGACCCAGACGTTGTCATTTGGCGGTAAAGAAACAGAATTATCTCACTTTGAAGCCAAGATTCTTGAACGCCTGGCCACAAATATAGGCAAAACTGTCGATGCCTCTGAATTGATGATTGCTGTGTGGCAGCGCGACGAACAAAGCAACCGCAACTCTCTCCATGGCTATATCCACAAACTCCGGCGCGCATTGCGCCACGATCCTTCGATTTCTATTATTAATCAGCGAGGCTTCGGCTATATGCTCGCTCTTAAATAAACCGAACTATGAAAGCTTACATCATTACATTAATTTTCTGCCTGTCGGCACCGCTGGCAGGTTTTGCTCAGAGGGAAGCATCGGACTCAATCAGTCTGCGCTGCGACTCATTGGCTAAAACTGTAAATATCGGTGGTTTTGTCAAACCTGATAGTCTGACGTCAGACTTCCGGTTGCCATATCAATATGCCCACGAGAGCAATCAGCTCTTCAATTATATCGATTCAAAGCCTTTGGACCTGAATATTCCCGATTTCACCTTTGACCCGGGAGAAGCCTCAATCTTCCGGTGGACTAATGGGGAAGTCATGGCGTCGGGCGCTAGTGTTGTATATCCGGGGCTGATGCAGATTGATAGCGGTACTCTCGGAATATTTCAACGATTCGGAAACTTTGACTTCTATGGAGGAGGAAAAGTTAACAAATATGGATATTTCAGAGGCGTGCACACTCAATACGGAGTGGATGGCAGAGTCACATACAATCTGTCACCGACAACCTCCTTCACAGCATTCGGCACATACTATTTCGACAGACCGCCAATGATGGGCGGCGGTCTGCCCATGCTTCCGGCTATGGTAGGCTACTATGATACGTCAAAATTCGGCGGCTACGTCAACCAAGCGGTGGGTGAGAGATTTGGGGTTCTTGTCGGTGGCCAGGCTGTGCAACAAGTGGGCACTCAGGTATACCGTCCAGAACCGATAGTCACCCCCTACATCAAATTCGGCAACGGTAAGAGGAAATTATCAATCGGCCTCCCTGTCGGTCAGATTCTGCATGGCATGCTCTCAAGATAGCTATCAGCTACTTACCGCGTGGATTAGTCATAATTTTGTACAAACTCTAATGCAAAACATATATGTTACGAAGAATCCTTTTATATGCTTTTATTGGCATTATATCTCTGAGCGGTTATTCGCAGTCAATCAATGACAAGATTCTCAATGCGATAAATCATTCTGATTGGTTTGGCCTTGATTCAATTCCCCGAATTTAACAATAGGTAATTCCGCATCTTTTCGCAATTGTAATAAAGTCCATAACTTCGCTGATTTTTCAGCGAGGTTATGGACTTTTTCATCTTGCTGATGAGATTGTCTGATATTGTCTTTTCCGGGAATCACTTCTCTGAACTCGATACATTTCGGGATGCTACCGGATTCGCGGACGGTATCCACGTCAACAATATTTTAAATAAGGTGAGCTCGATAGCCATTCAGTTGTCAAGGATTTCTTGACAGCTACATCCGATGGTAAAAAATACAAGACCGGAGTGTCTTAATTGTTGCTTATTGCGGGTGTTTTCTCTCTGAACTGTTTGGGGCTGAGGCCGGTGACGCGTTTGAACATACGGGAGAAGTGCTGTGGATACTGGAATCCTAATTCGTAAGCAACTATGCTTATATCATCAGTGGATTCGGTCAGTCGTCGTTTTGCTCGCTCGACAATATGACGGGAGATAATCTCCTGAGCCGTCACACCTGTCTCCTTCTTTATCATATCTCCAAAATACCCGGGGCTTAGATGTGCCTCCTCAGCAAAGTAGTTTACCGTTGGAAGTCCCTCCTTTGTCCGGTCTGATTCCAGATACTGTTTCAGGGAGGATTCAAATCTGCTTAGAATATCGGAGTTTACTTTTCCGCGAGTGATAAACTGGCGTTCATAGAAGCGAG
>CAMWZE010000318.1 GCA_947178685.1 uncultured Porphyromonadaceae bacterium | reverse complement strand
CAGAAAGAGAAAGGGGATGTATCAAAATTTTGATACATCCCCTTTCTCTTTCTGAAGTTGAAACAACTTCTATGTAAAGCCTGATTGATGGGCTGTTATCTCTTATGCTCCACGGCTGCTTTCTCGATAGGAAGACAGGCCTTGTAGTTTTCGATGTAGGCATTGAAGCCGGCTACATCCTCCTCTGTGGGGGCGATGCTGGTGCCGGTGTTGCCTGCGAAAACATCCTCCTCAAGATAATCGGCGAGGTTCTTGCCATCCTTATTGTTGACAAGGTAACCTGCGAGGAGTGCCATACCCCATGCTCCGCCTTCACCAGCCGTCTCCATTACGGAGATAGGGGAGTTAAGAGCGGCGGCAAGGATGCGCTGTCCTACACCCGGAGTCTTGAAAAGACCGCCGTGACCGGTGATACGGTCCACCTTAATCTTCTCCTCGTTGAAGAGGATATCATTGCCTATCTTGAGACATGCCACAGCTGCATTGATGTTGGCACGCATGAAGTTGGCAAGATTAAAGCGATTGCCTACCGAACGAACGAACAGTGGACGTCCCTCCTGAAGCCCTGTGATTGGCTCTCCTGAGAAATAGTTGTAGCTCATAAGGCCGCCACAGTCGGGATCGCCGTTGAGAGCGTTGGTGTAGAGCTTTCCGAAGATCTCGTTCATGTCAACGGGTATACCCATAAGCTCGGTGTACTCTTTGAACAGACCTACCCATGCGTTGAGGTCGGAGGTACAGTTGTTGCAGTGTACCATAGCTACAAGGCTACCATCCGGGGTGGTCACCATGTCGATCATCTCGTAGGGTTTACTGAGTTCACCCTCAAGCACGATCATGGAGAAAGAGGAAGTACCGGCTGACACGTTGCCTGTGCGCTGCTTTACGGCGTTGGTGGCCACCATGCCGGTGCCGGCGTCACCCTCGGGAGGACAAACGGGACAACCCGGTTTCAGATTGCCTGAGATGTCAAGTTTGTGAGCGCCCTCGGCAGTGAGTGTACCGGCAGATTCGCCTGCCACGAGAATCTTGGGAAGGATATCCTCAAGAGTCCACTCATAACCCTTGTGAGCCACCAGATTGTCAAACTTCTTCACCATAGTGGAGTCGTAGTTCTTAGTGGTGGGATCCACAGGAATCATGCCTGAGCCATCACCGATGCCGATGACTTTCTCGCCGGTGAGCTGCCAATGGATATAGCCCGCGAGAGTGGTGAGGAAGTCAACCTTCGACACATGCTCCTCGCCGTTAAGGATTGCCTGATATAGATGAGCGATGCTCCAACGGAGAGGGATGTTGTAGTTGAAGAGCTCGGAGAGGATAGCTGCAGCCTCGCCGGTGTTGGTGTTGCGCCATGTGCGGAAATGGGTGAGAATCTCGCCATCCTTGTCGAAGGCCATGTAGCCGTGCATCATCGCGCTGACGCCGATAGCTGCAAGCTCCTTGATCTCCACGCCGTATTTCTCGAGCACGTTGGCATGAAGGTCGCGGTAGCAATCCTGCACACCAAACCAGATCTCCTCAAGAGAGTAGGTCCAGAAGCCATTGATGAATTTATTCTCCCACTCATGGCTTCCCTGAGCGATAGGGCAGTTGTTCTCGTCGATGAGAACAGCCTTGATGCGGGTAGAGCCGAACTCGATACCGAGAACGGCCTTACCGGCTTCAATAGTTGCTTTTGCTTTTTCCGGCATATTATTGTGGAATTAGCAGAGTGATTTGTTGAGCATGTAGTAAACCTCGTTCCAACGGAGTGAATCCTTGAAAGCGGGGATTGTGGTGTGGGCGTTGATGTGTGCCATCTCGATACCTGCGATCTCGGCATAGTCTTCCCAGTATTCGGGGGTAAGCTCATAAGAGAAGCAGGAGTGGTGTGTGCCACCGGCGAGAATCCATGCAGCCGCACCTGTCTCGAAGTTGGGCATCGGGATCCAGAGAGCGGATGCCACAGGAAGCTTGGGAAGCGGTTTCGACTTGATGCACTCAACGTCGTTGGCGATAAGACGGAAACGGTTGCCAAGGTCAACTACAGTGGCGGTTATGCCCGGATTGGGGCGAGAAGTGAACACGAGACGGGCTGTGAGGCTCTTACGGACACCGATGCCGAGATAGTGAACCTCAAGACGAGGTTTCTCCTCAGCGATAAGCGGACAAACCTCAAGCATGTGGGCCTGAAGAATTGAGCTGTTCTCGCCATCGAAGTTGAGAGTGTAGTCCTCAAGGAATGAGCAACCCTTACCCTCAGACATTACCCATACAGTGCGGTAGAGAGCGGCGCTCTTCCAGTCGCCCTCAGCACCGAAGCCATAACCCTCGGCCATAAGACGCTGTGAAGCGAGACCCGGGATCTGATCGAAGCCAAGGAAGTTGGGATCGTTGATGTCGTGAGTGCCGAGGTCGTCGAAGTTGGTGGTGAAGCCCTTTGCGCCTGTAGCTGTAAGGATGGCACGCAGAGTAAGCTCGGCGTGAGCTGCGTTCCAGATCTTCTTGTAACCTTCAGTTGAGGGATCTTTGAGATCGTCGGCTACGACATACTCGTTGAAGTAAGTCTCCACGAGAGCCTTGATATCCTCATCTTTAATCTGCTTGTGATAGTTCATGAGCTTGCTCACGGGCACGTAGTCTACGTGATAACCGAGACGCTGCTCAGCCTCTACCTTGTCGCCGTCGGTCACGGCCACATTGTTCATCTGGTCGCCGAAACGGAGAATGAGGCAATCCTGAGCATCAGCCCAGGCAACGCATACGCGCTCCCATACAGCGATCTTCTTCTGAGCTACGGGATCTGTCCAGTGGCCTACAACTACTTTGCGGCGGATGCGCATACGGGTGCAGATATGGCCAAACTCACGGTCGCCGTGAGCGCTCTGGTTGAGGTTCATGAAATCCATGTCCATGTCGTTCCATGGAATTTCTGCATTATATTGTGTATGGAAGTGGAGCAAAGGCTTGTTGAGCACCTGAAGTCCACGGATCCACATCTTGGCGGGGGAGAAGGTGTGCATCCAAGTGATCACACCGGCACATTTCGGGTCGTTGTTAGCGGCAAGCATGATGTCGGTGACCTCCTTGGAGGAATTGGCTGTGCCTTTGTAAACCACTTTTACGGGAAGATTGCCAGACTTGTTAAGACCCTCTACCATCTCTTTGGAATGAGCGTCAACTTTCACAACGGCATCGCCTCCGTAAAGGAGCTGGGCGCCGGTCACCCACCAGATTTCATAGTTTTCGTACATATTCTTTTTGGGTTTTTATGACTTAGATAGTCAAAAATAACTGATAAGCTTACTTTATAACCGGGCGATTCATTCGCCGGTATATCTCTATAACTTGTTTCTATAGCGTTTGTTGTAGTGTTATCAGT
>CAMWZE010000317.1 GCA_947178685.1 uncultured Porphyromonadaceae bacterium | reverse complement strand
TCTCAATTTCGGAATTGAATGATTTTCCATCCTTATAGTCATAGATATTGTGGATGTCTTTATAGAATACCTCCCCTGATACTTCCCATCGGGTATTACCAAAGAGAGCCACATATCCTGCACTTACTTGGTCGGCAGTCTGAGGCTTTATTATATTGCTTGTCATTGCATATCTGTCAAACGGCATCGAAGACCCCGTACTGCGTATTGCATGGATATTCTGCGAACTCCTGCTATATGCCATTTTTATACTTTGCAAGTCGGTGATGCGGTAATTCAGACTCAGACGCGGTTCAACAGACAGATATGTCTTATATGGCTTTCCGTTACGAGGCGTATAGCTGTCTATAATATTGCCTGCTTCATCCATTTTATAATAGGGAGAGCCGCCTAATGCCGACATTATGTCCAGACGGAGGCCGCCCATTATATGGACGCGCTCGCTTATGGCCCAGTCGTCATTTATCCATACTCCGCTTTCCCAACCTCGGCGTTGCTCCTTCTGGTGGGTTGCACCCATAGTCCATTCAGCAGATTTTAAGTCAATAAGAGCTGACTGCAATCCAAAAT
This sequence comes from uncultured Porphyromonadaceae bacterium, assembly GCA_947178685.1. Next base: position 2,802 of record CAMWZE010000317.1, on the reverse strand, counting down.
CCACATTATGATTCTCATGAGGATTCCAGGAAAATGAATATTTTATTCCTGTTTGACGTAGATGACCGTTCATATTGTCATCTTCAGATGTTATCTGCATACCCATATCATTTATAAAATTGCCATGATACAGAGTCGCCACAGATGATAGTCGGTCATTGAAAGTGTGATACCATTTGGCTGTCGTGGTGATATTGCCCCACTGCATATTCATCATATCACTCATTCCGAGGTTATCACGTCCGACAAACAGTGATATTGCAATTTTGTCATTGTATCCTACGTTGTAATTGACTTTGGCATTTATATCGTAAAAATAGAGGGAGTTATCCTTGAATTGGTCTGTGAATTTCAGAAACATATCCATATAGGAACGTCGGGCGGAAATAAAGAAAGATAGCTTGTCTTTGATTATCGGTCCCTCAATGTCAAATTTTGCCGAAAGTAATCCTACAGTGAAAGAGCCTTTATATCTTTCAGGATTACCTGCTTTTGTACTCACATCGAACACAGAAGAAGTTGCACCTCCATAACGTGCCGGAATCTGACCTTTGTAAAGGGTGGCGCTTGATAACGCAGGATCGTTGAATGTTGAGAAAAATCCGAACAGATGTCCCGAATTTATTACCGGGGCATCGTCAAGCAGCACAAGGTTCTGGCTTGCTGTGCCGCCACGGACTTGAAATCCACCGGTTCCATCGCCCTCGGCTGATACGCCGGGAAGAAGCTGTAATGATTTCAATATGTCGCGCTCTCCAAATAGTACCGGAGTTTTTGACATCTCGTCAATGTCTATACGTTCCATTCCAGGCTGGGTGTTTCTTAATCTGTCCATCACGGAACGAGACAACACAACGACTTCCGACAATTCACTCGTAGAGCTTTTCAACTCAAAATTAATTGTAGTATCACACAATACTGCAATCCTACGTTTGTCATTCTCAAAACCGATATAGGAACATTCCATATCATAAGAGCCTTCTTTTACTGAAAGCTCATATTTACCGTCAATATTTGTTGCAGCACCGACACTGCCGCATCTCACGGATGCCCCGATAAGAGGCTCATTTGTTTCTGACTCCACAACTATTCCTTTTATAACGAATGTCTGCTGTGCCGATACTGCAATGCTACAGAATGCCATAGCCGTTATCGTCAGAATAATTGTATTTATTGATTTTATCATACGTTTACTTTAGAAACTATTTAATCGGGTGCAAAATTACTTGTTTCGCATGCTTTTGTAAAGGTCTGAATATTGACAATATTGGTCTTTTTATAATGTAAGACGATTCTAATACGATATTTCTTTGTAAATTTGGGTCAAATTTTAATCTACTCAATTATGCAGAGTCATATTCTAAGCACTTCCGGCGGAGAATTTCAGATATGTGAGATAAATGCGTCTGACATTCCGTTATATCCTTATATAATGGAAAACTATTCTTTGATAATTTGCCATTCCGGAGAAAGTTCAGGTAGTTGTAATCTGAGGCAGTATGCTATCAGAAAAGGTGTTTTTTTCATTAATATGCCGGGACAAATAATCCACTTTGAATCAATCAGTCCAGATTTCATTTGCACTAAAGTTATGCTTTTGCCCACCTTTATGAGCAGCCTCGGGTTTCCTTATAACTTTGAGATAAACAGGCTAATTGAGTCTAATCCTGTAATCTCTCTGACTGAAAGCGAATACACTGCGTGTCTGGGGTTTTGCCGGATGGTAACGGCGATTATCAATAGTCACAATGAATTTAAGTTAGAGATGATAAAGCATCTCACCTGCGCATACTTATATGGCTTTGCCCATTGTGTCATAGACCGAAACCCATTGCAGCCACCAACGGCGGAGGATATCCTTATGGGAAAATTCTTTGATGAATTGAAAAAGAATTATCGTCAGTCACGTTCCGTCAAGTTTTACGCCGATAAATTATGCATCACCCCGGGTTATCTTGCTACTGCCACTAAGCATGCCACAGGAAAAACAGTCAGCGAATGGATATCCAAATATATCGTTCTTGAGGCAAAAGCACTTTTGACAAGAAGGGACATGTCTGTCCAACAGATCAGTTATAGGCTCAATTTCCCTAATCAATCCTTTTTTGGAAAATATTTCAAAAAAGCTACCGGACAGTCTCCAAATGAATATAGAAACCAGTGTAAGGAAAAATAAAAACATATAGAGGGTGTGTCAAAATAGGCACACCCTCATTGTGGATTGTCAAATACCGGGATGTCGAGCCGGATAACGCGGCGTACTTGCCGACATAGGATAACGGGGCTGAGGTTCAGCAACCATTGAGGGTTTGTGTCCCTGCGGAGGGTGGTTGTATAGACAAGCGCGAACCATTGATGAGGGTGCTATGGACGAGAAAAATGGTATGAACTTCTCGGAGTATATGGCAATTCTCAGCGGCAACACCGACCTGCTTGACAAGGCGAAACTCGAAAAGCGTATAGCGTCGCTGGAGAGTGAACGCAAGTCCTTTAACAAGGGACGTGGAGACAGTGAGTTCCGACTCCAGACAATCAGCCATGATATAGCAAACAATGAGGCGGCATTGGAGCGGATGAAGGCAGACTGGGAGCGTTATCAGTCAGTTGTCAAGAGAGACAAGGACGGCAATCCGCTGAACGACCTGAAGATTGACACCTGCAACCTCCCCGATGAGAAGAATATGGGTATTCATCTGCAAGGACTGGCAACAAAAACCGACACGCACGGTCATTATCAGCGTATCGGAGAGGTCTATGGTTTCCCGATTTCAATCATATCCGAAAGGACATTGGTTGACGGCA
>CAMWZE010000316.1 GCA_947178685.1 uncultured Porphyromonadaceae bacterium | reverse complement strand
CTGATGGATATCGCCGTCTTGAGGCTTTACTCCCTGCTGAGAAATCAACCGTCGAGGTGCCTGATTTCCTCACGAAGTGCTACGAAGCTATGGACGATGACCTGAACACACCTCAGGTGATAGCCCAGCTCTTCGAGGCCTGCAAGATTATCAATTCAGCTTCCGACGGCAGCGTGAAACTTTCTGCTGAGGATCTCTCTAAATTACGTCATCTTTTTGATGTATTCCTGATTGATATCCTTGGAATGAAGATTGGTGTGGATGCTGACAACAGTAGCGCCACAAAAGCTTATGAGGGCGCGGTTGACCTTCTTATGGAGGTGCGTAAGAATGCCAAAAGCAACAAAGATTGGGCTACCTCTGATCTTATCCGCGATAAGCTCTCTGCTTTGGGCTTCGACGTCAAAGACACCAAGAACGGTGTTGAGTGGAGCTTGAAGGGATAAGCCTTCGATTATTGGTAATCCCACAATTCGATTATTGGTAATCTACAACAAGCCATAAATAAAAGGGTGGTATATCAAAACTTATGGATTTTGATATACCACCCTGTTTTTTTGTAGAATGGTCAAAAAAAATCCGGCCTCTTTCGAAGCCGGATTCTGACATATCATGTAAGTTATTAAAGCGAATTTATTTAGCAAACAAATTTAAGGAATGTATTTCAATAATTGTCCTCCTCGGGCATGAAATGCTGACGAGGATGTTTGCAAGCAGGGCACTTCTCGGGTGGTTCTACACCCTCAAAGATGTAGCCGCAAACCTGACACTGCCATTTGATCGGTTTCTCACGTTTCCAAACAGTGCCGTCTTCAATCTCCTTACGGAGAAGATCAAAGCGCTCCTTATGATGGTTCTCGATGGTAGCGATGGCACGGAATGTCTCTGCTATCTCGGGGAAACCTTCCTCTTCGGCAACTTCAGCAGAATGGATGTATTGGTCTACACCTTCACTCTGTTCCTCCTGAGCAGCCACCTTCAGGTTGTCTACTGTCGGAGTAAGGATGCCCGGATCAACACTGATTGGTGTTGTCATCACCGCACCCTCAGTGAGAAGCTTGAGGAATATCTTGGCGTGGTGCAATTCGTTGTCTGCAGTCTCCTGGAAAATCTTGGCATATTGGTAATATCCCTCTTTTTCAGCAGACTGGGAGAAATATGTATAGCGCGTATACGCAGTTGATTCAGATACGTAGGCGTTAGCAAGATTGGTTTCGGTCTTTGTGCCTTTTATACTTTTTGTGTCAGCCATAGTAATGATTGATTTTAATAATTGATTTTGTCTATAAAACATACAATACTATCAAAGGGTTTAGACCAAAATAATAAATTTTTTATTAATTTCGCGACATGACTGAGAAAATCACGGGCATAGTACTTGACATTACCCGACATTCCGACCGATTGTCGATTGTGACACTGTTTACACGCACACGCGGACGCATCTCCTTTCTCTCTCCGATAGGGTCAGGGAAGGAGGGTCGTCTTCGTCAGGCACGGCTGCAGCCTTTGGCTGTTATAGAGGCTGATATTAACTTCAAGAATGTGTCGGAGCTACAGAGATTAGGCAATTTCTCACTGTCTGAAATATGGAGTGACCTTTATTTCGACCCGGTGAAACGTCTTATCACATTCTTCCTGGCAGATTTTCTTAACCGATTGCTCCGAGCTTCCATGCCCGATGAGCAGATGTGGGATTATATCTGCCATTCCCTGCGGTTGCTCGACCGTATGCATTCCGGGGTTGCTGATTTCCATATAGCCTTTCTATCCTCCCTCCTGACTTTTGCCGGTATTCAGCCTGACGCTACAGATTATCGTCAAGGTCGTGTGTTTGACATGCAGGCGGGTGTCTTTACCTCCCGCGTACCATCGCATAACGACTATCTTACGGGAGACGAAGCCCGTCTGGCTGCTTTGCTCAGTCGCGTAAATTTCTCGAATGTCCGGGCCTTACGCCTTAACGGCAAGCTGCGCAGCGAGATATTGGATAAGCTTCTCCGCTACTATGCCATACACTTTCCCGGCACATCAAACCTCCGCAGTCTTGACGTGATCCACGATATCCTCTCCTGATATATTCATTTGGACAAAATGGATGAATGAATTACGGATAAATAAATGTAACTTTGCATACGGTAGTATTGTCAGTGGCCATCTATCTTCCGGCTCCGGCAAGTCTTATTTATATAATATGATCTTCAAATGCGGTGTGTCATTCAATCTATTTTGTCAGCGTTAAAGTCCGGGATATACGAGCGCGATGAGGTGATAGGTCTCAGTCTTTTGAGTGCTCTCTCCGGAGAGAGTATTTTTCTTCTTGGTTTGCCAGGTGTCGGCAAGTCAATGATAGCCCGTAGACTGAAATTGGCTTTCAAGGATTCAACAGTGTTTGAATACCTGATGTCGCGTTTTTCGACACCGGATGAAATTTTCGGCCCGGTGAGTATCTCCAAGCTGAAGGATGAGGATTTATATGAACGGATGGTGGAGGGTTATCTGCCGGATGCTGAAGTGGTGTTTCTTGATGAGATTTGGAAAGCGGGTCCGGCTATACAGAATTCATTATTGACAGTGCTTAATGAAAAAATTTATTTAAATGGAAATAAGGAAATTCAGCTGCCGGTGAAAGCTATCATTGCAGCTTCTAATGAATTGCCTGCGGAAGATGAGGGCTTGGAGGCTTTATGGGATCGATTCTTGATACGTTATATTGTTGAACCTATCCGACAAAAGAATAATTTCTTCCGGTTGCTGTCGATCGACTCGATTGATACCACTGAGGCTGTTGATTTCCGGCCTCTGACCGCTGATGAGTATGATTGCATACGCAAGGAAAGCAAGAGAGTGGAATTACCGAGAGATATGATGGAGCTTATCTATGACTTGCGCCAGAGTGTAAATATGTTGCCCAAAGATGACAGTGATGAGGATATTGGCGAACCGGAGAAGTATTACGTCTCTGATCGTCGGTGGCGGAAAATTACCGGTGTGCTTCGTACGTCGGCCTATCTTAATGGCAGAAGTAGGGTGGATATGAGCGATATGCTGCTGTTGGAGTTCATGTTGTGGGATAATGATGGCATGATTCCCACTCTTCATAAGCTTATTGCAGAGATAATAGTGAGCCGGCTCTTTGCTGATATTCAGAAGACTTTCCGGATGGTTGCAAAACAGAAGGATAAAGTTAAAACCGGTGGAAGTTATCTCTATTCCGAAGATGGGATATATTATCAGATTCTGTGTGACGGTTTTGTTCTTAAATTACGCATCAAGGATTATGAGACTATGTTTAACAAGCCCGGCACATATTTCTATGCTTCCGAAACGTCAGACGGTTGTTTGTTGTTGAGAGATTCCGGACAGTACACTTTAATGGTG
>CAMWZE010000315.1 GCA_947178685.1 uncultured Porphyromonadaceae bacterium | reverse complement strand
GGTGCAGACGTTCTGTCCTCACATCATGCTTACAGGAGCTTGCACTCAACCTGAGTAAGTGAGATTATTGTAAATAAATTTATGAAATTAAGTTAGATAAATGTCTTTTATGCCTTAAAATAACCTTTGTCATGAAGAATAAGAATATAATTGTATTGCCTTTACTGGCAATTTGGGGAATATCTCCGATCTTCGGTGCCACCGTTGATAATAAATCTTCCCGTCAGAACATTGTTATAAATGATGGATGGAGATTTACTTTGCTGCCTGATACGTTACCGGGAGCCGGGGAGGTTAAAAAAATAGTTGATCTCCCTCACGATTGGAGTGTTGAATTCCCGTTTGACCGGAATGCACCGGCAGGAAATGACGGTGGATATGTGCGCACAGGGAAGGGTACATATGTAAAAGATCTGACGCTGACTGCTAAGGAACTTGACGGTGGCAGATATTCACTGCTGTTTGAGGGCGTGTATGAGAGGTGGACTCTGAAAGTGAACGGGGAGACTGTGGGATTCAGACCTTATGGTTATTCCTCTGTGATCTACAATATAACACCTTATCTTCATGCTGGTAAGAATGAGATAGAGGTAGAGGTGGATAATTCCAACCAGAAGAATTCGCGCTGGTTTACCGGGTCGGGCATCTACAGGCATGTCAAGCTTATCCGTACAGGGGAGGTAGCCGTCGCTCCTTGGTCGTTGTACATAACTACTCCGAAAGTAAGTGGTCGCGAAGCCACTGTTGATTTCAGTTTCGATATTGACGGACTCACCGAGAAGATGCTGCATCCGGATGGGAAATATTATCCCGACGGCGGCCGCCGTCCAATCGGAAAGGGTGTGGAGGCTCTTGTGAAGATTATTGCACCTGATGGTAAGGTGGTGGCTGAGTCAGCCCGAACCGTCAGGGATAGTAAAGTGTCGAGCAACATCAAAGTGGCCAACCCTCAGCTTTGGAGTCCCGAAACCCCGTCACTCTACAAATTGGAAGTGTGTCTCACGGATAATGGTAAGGAGATTGACAAGATTGAGGAGACCTTCGGAATCCGGAGTATAAGGTATTCCGCTACCGACGGCTTTCGTCTTAATGGCAAGCCGATTGTGCTGAACGGAGCATGTGCCCATCATGATAACGGTATGTTGGGGGCAGCCTCATACGATGCTGCGGAGGCAAGAAAAGTGCGTCTGCTTAAGGAGGCCGGTTTCAACGCCGTGCGCACAAGTCATAATCCCCCCTCTCCGGTGTTCCTTGATGAGTGTGATCGACAGGGGTTGCTCGTGATTGATGAGGCATTCGACGGATGGCGTGACCAGAAGACTCCCAACGACTATCACCTCTGGATTGATGAATGGGGAGTGAAGGATATGGGAGATCTTGTGAAAAGAGACCGTAACCACCCCTCTGTAATTGCCTGGAGCATTGGCAACGAGGTGATAGAGAGAAAGCATATAGGTGTGGTCTCTACGGCCCGGAAACTTGCTGAAGAATGCAGGCGACTTGATCCGACCCGCCCTGTGACAGAAGCGTTATGCGCTTGGGACAGCGATTGGGAGATTTATGACCCACATGCCGAAGTTCTTGATGTGGTGGGATATAACTATATGATACATAAGTCGGAAACGGATCACGAACGTTGTCCTGACAGGGTTATGTGGCAGACAGAGTCTTATCCCCGCGATGCCGCTTCCAACTGGCATAAGGTAAAGGAGAATCCGTATATTATCGGCGATTTCGTGTGGACCGGTCTCGATTATCTCGGAGAATCGGGTATTGGCCGGTATTTTTACAAAGGGGAGACAGAGGGTGAGCATTATCAGCGGGATCAATGGCCCTGGCATGGCGCTTATTGCGGAGATGTGGATATTACCGGCTGGAGGAAGCCGATCTCACATTATCGTGATATGCTCTATAATAATGATGGCCCGAAACTGTATATGGCAGTCAGGGAACCGGATGGCTATTACGGTGAAATCAGGGAGACCCTGTGGAGTGTATGGCCCACTTGGGAATCATGGAATTGGAGCGGACATGAAGGTAACCCGATTGATGTTGAGGTCATGAGCCGCTATCCGAAAGTGAGGTTATATCTTAATGATAAGCTTGTAGGAGAGAAGCCTGCAGGGGAGGCTAACGATTGCAAGGCAGTTTTCACGCTCGCCTATACTCCCGGGGAGTTGAAAGGTGTAGGTGTGGATGAATCAGGACAAGAGTTGGAGACGGTGATGCTTTCCACTACCGGCAGACCAACTGCCATCCGTCTCACTCCTGACAAGACTACCTTCACAGCCGATGGTCAGGACTTGGTATATGTGATTGCAGAAGCTGTGGATGCCGATGGTAGGGTTGTGCCCGATGCGGAGGTGCCTGTTTCATTTTCTGCCAACGGTAGCGCATCGGTAAAGGCTTCCGGTAGTGCGAATCTTACAACAACCGACTCCTATTGCTCACCGGATACAAAGACTTGGAAAGGTAGGGCAATGGTGATTCTTAAAGCTGATAAGAAGAAGGGAGGAGCTACCCTGAAGGCCACTTCCTCCGGTCTTAAAGGGGCTACCTTGAAATTGCAAGGGAAGTAAAGCTTGTGTCTTTTTCCATCACTGAATGTCTTTCTTAAATCCGATATCCGTTTGTAAAAAATGATTCCTACAACCCTATAAGTAAGTAGTTATGAATAATGAGGTGAAGAATATATTTCTGACGGGGGCTACCGGTGTGATGGGTATGAAGGGTATGCAGGAGATTCTCAGTCTTAGAGATAAGGGTGAGAATCTTCTGCTGACTGTGCTTGCCCGTCCGGGAAAGAGAAATGAAAAGAAGCTGCAGCCTTTTATTGATAGAGGTGTCAAGGTGATATGGGGAGATCTCCTTGATCCTATTGTAATTGAACGTGGGGTGAGGGACGCAGATGTTGTGCTTCATGTGGGTGGTATGGTGAGTCCGGCGGCCGACTGGGAGCCGGAGAAGACTTATCGTGTAAATACCGAGTCGATGCGCCTGATCGTGGAAGCCGCTAAGAAACGCGAGGCCACTGAGTGTGGTGAGAGGCGGGTATCTGTTCGGGTGGTTTATATCGGGAGTGTAGCGCAATATGGCAACCGCCCTTATCCTCACCAGTGGGGTAGGAGCGGTGATCCTATCTGTAGCGCTACATTCGATAAGTATGCTCTTTCGAAAATTGAGGCTGAGCGCATATTAGCCGAATCGGGGTTGAAGGAAGGGGTGTCGCTAAGGCAGACTAGTATTCTGCATGCGGGACTTCTCGGTAAAGCTGATAATCCGGTGGCTTTTCATTTGCCGATGGCCAATGGTCTGGAATGGGTGACTGATGAGGATTCCGGGCGTTTGCTTGCCGCTCTTTGTAGTGATGATATCCCAAGGAATTTCTGG
>CAMWZE010000314.1 GCA_947178685.1 uncultured Porphyromonadaceae bacterium | reverse complement strand
CTGTTAGATTTTACCATATCTTCACTAATTTTGCATATTAAACAAAGACTTCTGCATCTCTTCTCAATCTCTAGGTCTTTGTATCTTACACGATAACTCCTATGAACTACCTGACACACAATACCCCTGAATTCTTCCAATTTATAGAAGAACATAAAAAATCTGACGTTTCCTCCTTGATGCTCAAATATCATGACAAGCATCTTCCTTTTGATCTCGAATCTGCATTTATTCAGATAAAGTGTAGACAAAAGACCTCCGGAAAGCTTTCTATTTTTATTGAAAATGAAAATTTTCTTTTCCCTTCTGTTGTGTCGGCAGAGCAGGCCAGTCATCAGGCTGTGGCCATTTTCCACGCCTCTCTCCTTCCTGATAATGCCACACTGCTTGACATGACAGCCGGTCTGGGAATTGATGTCATGACAATGGCTAAGAAATGCTCGCATGTGACGGCCGTTGAAATCGACCCAATAAAGTCTGACTATTTAGGCCACAACAAATCCATCCTAAATCTTGACAATCTATTAGTTTACAATGCCGACTCTGTTGAATGGCTTAAAAATTATGATGGAAGGTTCGATATCATTTTTATTGATCCGGCGCGCAGGGATTCTGAAAATAAAAGAACGTATAATTTCCATGATTGTCTCCCCGACATCATTGCAATCCAGGAAATGCTTCGCGATAAGGGCTCAATAGTTTTTATTAAATCCTCCCCTCTTCTTGATATAACCCAGACCTTACGCGATATTTCCCTTGTTAGATCTATTCGTGCAGTTTGCGTTGAAGGTGAGTGTAAGGAAATACTGGTCGAAACAGGAAAGCAGAATAATGACATTGATAGAGTTTCAGAAATCATAAAGGAGGCTGTAGATCTTAATAATAAGGGTAATGTAATCTCCTCATTCTCTTATCGGGAGATTTGCAATGCTGAAACTGACATGTTGCACTTGCCTTATGCCGAGAAATACAATCTGATTCCCGGCAACTATTTATACGAACCTAACGCTGCCATGATGAAACTCGCTCCATGGAGAGAACTATGCCTAAGATTTCCTGGTCTTATAAAATTGGCTCCCTCTTCACAGCTATTTGTGTCTGAAGCCTTATATACAAATTTCCCGGGACGAATATTAAAGATCGAAAAGCTTATAGAAAAAAAAGACCGGAAGGTCCTTAAAGGGCTCCCGGCCAATGTGGTTGTTAGAAATTATCCTGTCTCTGCTGAAAATCTTCGCAAGCAATTGGGTGTGAAGGAAGGATCAGATACATTTATTTTTGGCACACGCCTGAAGAATCCTGTTCTTCTTCTTGCAAAGAGGGTCAAAATCTAAATCCCGCTGACAGAACTATCTGACTGTTGTTGAGCGACAGATTAGACTGAGGCGAAGGTATCGGCCTGCCGTTGTTTTCATCGAAATCAGGAGTGAAGGCATGATATGTAGAATTCATATTCTTATACACATAAGCCATATCTACATAGAAATGCTGGTAACGATACCCTAAACCACAAGTTATATAGTTGGTGTGGTTGTCTACACGATAGTTCGGCAAGGTGCCGGAGGTGTAGATGATCTCATTATCATTTCTTACACTTTGCTTCACGGGTGATGTCACATAGCTATAACCGGCTCTTACGCTGAATGCAGGAGTTATTCTGTATTCAGCACCTAATCGAATCGTATTGGTCGACTGGTAATAGGTACTGATATCTGAATTAGTGTCATAATACGCATCACCATTGTCAAATCCCTTAGGTTTGGGTGAATCGCTGACTCCACTGCGGGTGCCGGTCGAATACAGTGGGTAATCCCAGCCCCAGTCGTCATAACCCCAATCACCATAATCCCAGTTGCCACCTATGCCATAGCTTCCGGGGGAGGAGAATTTCATCTTGTTATAAGGAGTCCATTCATAATCAAGCGAGAGTATGAAGTTATTGCCGATTACTCCGGCCAAGCTGCCTATAACTTTCCATGGGGTGCGGAAACACATGTCGTTATATCCGTATTGGCCATTGTTGGTAAGTGCCGAACCTTCATTTCCGTTGCCATACTGATAGTTTACCTCTGCTCCGAAAGTTTCGGTAAGGTTAAACCATGTGGGCGTATGGAAAGCCAGACCTATTCGAAGCTCCTGGATCGGCTTGAGGATAAGTCCTAATTGATAATTGAATCCTGATCCGTTGACATTGTAATAGTTTCTCATGCGCCAATCTGCATTCATTGTAGAGACTACATTGTCATTATCCGGAACATAGGCATTCTGAAGGGTCTCTCCCCACATTGATGAAAGGGTGTAATTAAAATTGACGATGTCAAAATTCATACCCCAATACACTACGTTGGCGATATTGCCGCCAATCGCAATATTATATTCATCAAGTGAGCCTTTCTCTCTCACATTGAAGATACCGGAGCCGCTCGTGCCAGTGCCCCATTGACCAAACCAACTCGTGTCGGTACCCTCTCCGGATGGTGTGGTAAGATAGCTGTCGTAACCGAGTATAGAGATCCAGGGCGAAGGATATGCCTGTGACGGTGGGTTGTACGGATCATACACAATGTTGTTCGACGAGCCATATTCCGTTGCTACATCTCCTACAGTTAGGTTATTGGCATTGCTCACACCGGCTATATAGTTGCTGAGTGAAGTGGAAAGCTGAGGAATTGATCCTGCATACTGGCGATTGAATGATGCTCCTTTATTGTATGAGAAACCTATGTTCAGGTTTGGAACAGTCATACTCGGTAGTCGCATCGTAAATACCGCGCCGATATTGTTAAGCAGAAATTTGGTCTGATCAGTGGTGTATGACACTCCCTGCGACTTTGAAGTTGAGCTTTGGCAATCAAGATCTACAGTAAATCCGATTTCATTACTCCTATATACTCCTATGCCGGCAGGATTTTGTGATAATGTCGACAAATCTCCACCTAAAGCTCCAAAAGCACCTCCCATCGACATGAAACGTGCCGTACCTTTCATGTCAGGCTGGGAAATTCTATAACCATCGATAGCGCTTTGGCCAAATGCAGTCCCGCCTGCGGCAAGGGACAACGAGATTAATAACAGATTCCTTTTCATATATTTTGTTTTTTATTATCTGTGTCTTCCGCCGCCACCACTACGGGTGCCACCGCTGCTCCTTCCGCCACCGAAGCTTCCACCTCTGTTGCTCGAACCGCTTCTGCCCGTGTTGAAACTACGGTTGTTTGTAGAAGTGTTGTTGTTGTAATTATAGTTATTGCGATTGGAGTTATTTCTATTGGAATTATTGGAGTTTGTTACTCTGTTAGAGTTTTGGCTATTGCTTGAGTTTGACACACCGGGGCGACGTGTGTTGCCCGTGTTGGATACGTTACCGGTGGTGCTTCCGGCAGGAACCCTATGACC
>CAMWZE010000313.1 GCA_947178685.1 uncultured Porphyromonadaceae bacterium | reverse complement strand
ATTAGAGGAGAGGAAGCACCTGTATAATCTATGGGGATATCATCAGACACGAGGGTTGGGTTATCATGAGTATTTCCAATTCTGTGAGGATATTGGAGCAGAACCATTGCCGGTGCTTGCCGCAGCTGTTCCCTGCCAGAATTCAGGAAGACATTCTCATTACAGCCACGACACACTGACCACCTACGGCCAGCAGGAAGGTCTGCCGATGGAGGAACTTGACGACTATATTCAGGATGTGCTTGACTTGATAGAATATGCCAACGGAGCGTCTACATCGGAATGGGGCAGGAAGAGAGCGGAGGCCGGACATCCGGAACCGTTCAATCTGAAATATATCGGAATCGGTAATGAAGATATGATTACTGAAGTGTTTGAGGAACGCTTCAAGAAGATCAATGCCGCCGTAAAGAAGGCACATCCGGAGATTACTGTCGTAGGTACGGTAGGACCCTTCTATGAAGGATCAGACTATACCGAGGGTTGGCGTTTGGCTAAGGAGGAGAATGTAGACATGGTAGATGAACACTATTATGTAGATCCCGCATGGCTTATATATAATCAGGACTACTATGACAACTACGATCGTGAAGGCACCAAGGTGTACTTAGGCGAGTGGGCCGCACATCTTCCCGGACGCCCTTCGAATATGGAGACTGCATTGGCCGAGGCTCTATATCTGACTGCGGTGGAGCGTAACGGCGATGTAGTAAGCATGAGCTCATATGCCCCGCTGTTAGCCAAGGATAACCACACACAATGGAGGCCGGACCTTATTTATTTCAGCAATACTGAGGTAAGACCGACGACAGACTATCATACGATGCGTCTATATGGAGAAAACGCAGGCTCCAAATATCTAAATTCAGACCTGCGTGTCGCTACCGATAACGAGAAAGCGAGAGCTCGTGTCGGCACTTCTATTGTAGAGGATGAGACCACCGGCGATTTAATCGTCAAACTGGTCAATATGTTGCCGGTAGAGACCGAGATGGATGTTGATCTTACTAAGAATTATCCACAAGGTCAAGGCGCTCTCACGGCTGTAGGCACAGTTATGAGCGGAAGCCCGGCCGATGAGAAAGCCGCAATCAAGACAGAGCGAATAAGCATTGCATCTCCGCATTTCACTATGCCCCTCGCTCCTTATTCCTTCACAGTGTTGAGGCTCAAGAAATAAGTTTAGGATTTGCCGGCATTGGCGAGGAGGCCGTCGATGATACCGTCGGCCACGCCAATAACCGGTACTATTATCCGTTTGGCGTTGACAATCGAGGCAATGTGTAGAAAAATCTCCGACGCCGGAATTATGACATCGGCACGGTCGGCCTTAAGGTCGAAGACTCTCATGCGTTGCTCCACACTGAGCGGTTTTAACTGGTGATACATGCGGCTGAGTTCCTCCACAGAGAAGGACTTGGCCGCATCATCTTTTTCACGGGCGAGTTTGTAGAGCTTATTGATATTGCCACCGGAGCCGATTATCTGTATATCCCGATATTTCTCGGCAATAGGAAGAAGCTCAGAACGCAGACGCTCCCATTCCGACTCCTTGACTTTGCCGGTGAGCAGACGGACTGTGCCGATGTTGAACGACATCGATTTCTTCAATTCACCGTCAGAAAGGAAGTTAACCTCTGTGCTGCCGCCGCCTACATCCACATAAAGGAAATTGCCGGTGTGATCGTTCTGCACTTCCATATGATTGTTGTAGACGATGCGAGCCTCCTCTTCACCGGCAATTATTTCGATTTTTATGCCTGTCTTATCAAAAATCTCACGGATAAGTTCCTGTCCGTTGTCGGCATCACGCATGGCCGATGTAGCGCAGGCACGCACCACATCAACTGAATATATTTTCATAAGCTGACGATAAGCTTTCATAAGCCTCCATAGCTTCTCAGATTTCTTAGGGGATCCTTTTCCCGTGGCGAAAACGTCGAAACCGAGCCGAAGAGGCACACGTAGCAGGAGAAGTTTCTTGAGTTTATCGTCGTCGCTATCATATTTCTTAATGAGCAGTCTCACGGCATTAGAGCCTATATCAATGGCTGCAAAAACAGTATCCTTCATTTTTCGTCGTCTTTATTGATTGAGTCATACCGGAGATAGAGTTGCTCCTGCGAGCGAAATGGATCTTCTCCATCTATATGGTTTATTTCTACCGATCCTGTGCCGTCAACGATTCGGGCATTTGTATTGTCGGCGAGAGCAAAGTTTATAGTGTTAATCACATCCTCTTTTATTTGAGGATCGAGCACCGGGGTTATCACCTCCACACGGTTGTCGAGATTGCGCGGCATCCAGTCGGCCGAACCAATGAACACCTTGTTGCGTCCGCCATCATAGAAATGGAATAGACGGGAATGTTCAAGATAGCGGTCAATGATGCCGGTAGCCTTTAGATTGCCGTTTAACTCAGGATTCCCCGTGACAAGTGAACAGTTTCCTCTTACAGATATTCGGACTTCCACTCCGGCTTTGGCGGCATCATAGAGCCGCGACACCATCTCCTCATCCGTGATATGGTTGATTTTTATATGTATGAAAGCCTTTTCACCATTTCGGGCATTCCTGATCTCGTTGTCGATAAGTTCACAGAACCGATCTCGCATAAAATTGGGCGATACAAGAAGATTGCGGAATTTGACTGGACGATAAGGGCGTTTGATGAAACTGAACACGTCGGCAACGTCCTTTGTAATAGCCGGATTGGCAGTCATTAAGAAATAATCTGTGTAGACTTTGGCATTCCCTTCATGGAAATTTCCTGTGCCGACAACGGCTATGTCCTTACCGTTCTTCATGCCGATATAAATGAGCTTTGAATGTACCTTCAGACCCTCGACTCCGAAGACCACATTGACTCCTGCATCCTGCATCTTCCTTGACCAATGGATATTGCTCGACTCGTCGAAGCGAGCGAGAAGCTCCACCACTGCAGTGACTTTCTTTCCATTACGGGCAGCGTTGATCAAAGCCTCGATTATTTTGGAATTCTTCGCTACACGGTAGAGAGTCATCTTGATACTCTTGACATTTTTTGACACGGCCGCCTCCTGCAACAAACGCACAACATAATCGAAGGAATGGTAGGGGACGTGTACGAATCGGTCGTGCTCAAGCACTTTAAGGAGCAGACTGTCGGTCCCTTTAAGCTCTTTCTTCACTATGGGGCGCCATACAGGATATTTCAGGTCGTCTCTACCCATAGTGGGGAACGACATAAAATCCTTATGGTTATGGTATCTTCCGGTAGGTTTGACAGAGTCAAGTTGACCGAGATGAAGTTTCTTCATCAGCATAGAGAGAAGTTAGGGGGGCATCTTCTCGTCATACATCACACGAGTGGCGGCTCCCTTTTTACGACTCTTAACGCCTTTGGCAATCTTTTCCA